>CAMCPF010000073.1 GCA_945876515.1 Candidatus Kuenenia stuttgartensis | reverse complement strand
GGCCGCCGCCGTCGGCGGCGTTGCGAAGGCTGATTCAGGGATCGACGCCGCCGCAGCCATCGCCCAAATCAAGGCCGTGGCGATCGCCGCGGTTTCGGCCGACCTCGACGCCGCCGAAGAGCGCCGCTTCTCCAAGAAGTTGGCCGGTGCGAACCTGCTCGCCGGCGGAGTGAGCGGCGAGCGAGGTGGACTCTCGCCCCCCCCCTCGACCGTCGCGGACCAGGGCGGAGGCAGGATCTTCGAGGGACAGTCCGAGGGCGAAAGCGGCGTTGGCGGCGTCTCTGCCGTCGTGGATGAAGATGCCGTCCCGTCGCTCGCCTGCCGCCGCAACGCCTGGCGACTGTTCACGCTTGCCGAGGCGATCAAGCCGGCCCGGTCAGGGGCCGGGCTGGCCGACCTGCTGTCGGGCGACGCGGCGACCGCCGCGGCGGACCTGGCGACGAGGCTGCGGGAGTCGGCGATCGAACTCGACAAGCAGCCCGACGAGCCGACACTCGCCGCGGCGCTTGAGGAACTGGGAAAACTCGAGGGCCCCGGGCCAGCTGCGGCGCCGGCAGCCAAGCCCGCCGGGCAGCCCGGGTCTGGCGGCGCCGAACCATCGCCATTCGACCAGCCTGCCAGCGGGTCGCCCTTCTGACGCTCCGGGCGATGAACTCTGCTCGCCCTGACGAGCGGGCCCCGCCTACCGCTTGATCAGGTCGCGGACCGTCGCTCCCGACGGGATCATCGGCAGCACATGCTCCTGGTAGGGCACCTGCACATCGAGCAGGGCGGGACCGGGAGCATCGATCAGGCGGCGGAGAGCGCCGTCCAGGTCGGCCTTCTCATGGACCGTCTCGGCCTGCCAGCCGAATCCCTTGGCGATCGCCACGAAGTCGGGGTAGCGACACTCCGGCGAGATGCCGTCGCCCTGGCCGCAGGCCTCGGGGTTGTCGATCGGCCCGAGGTAGGTGTGGGCCCGGTTGCCCTTGAAGAACCGGTCTTCCCATTGCACCACCATCCCGAGGTGCTGGTTGTTGAGGAGCAGCACCTTGACGGCGATGTTTTCCGTCTTGCAGGTGGCGAACTCCTGGATGTTCATCAGGATGCTGCCGTCGCCGTCGATGTCCACCACGATCGCCTCGGGCCGGGCCACCTTGGCACCCATCGCCGCCGGCAGGCCGAAGCCCATCGTGCCCAGGCCGCTCGAGGAGAGCCAGGTCCGCGGCTGGCGAAACTTGTAGAACTGAGCCGCCCACATCTGGTGCTGACCCACGCCCACCGTGATGATCGTGTCGCGGTCGGCCGTCAGCTTCGAGAGATGGTCGATGGCCTCCTGAGCGAGGATCCCGGGGTAGCTCGTGTCGTAGGAGAAGGGATCCTCCCGCTTCCACTCGGCGATCCGGGAATACCACTCGTCGAGCGGCGCGGACGGCTTCTCCACGATCTTGTTGAGGGCATGGAGGGCGTCCTCGACGTCGGCCACGATCGGCACGTGGACAAGCTTGTTCTTGTTGATCTCGGAGGGATCGATGTCGATGTGGACGATGAAGCCATGCTGCGCGAACTCAGCCACCTTGCCCGTCACGCGGTCGTCGAACCGGACCCCGATCGCGATCAGGAGATCGGCTTCGTCCACTGCGTAGTTGGCGTAGACGCTGCCGTGCATGCCGAGCATGTCGAGACAGCGGGAGTCGTCGGCCGGGAAGGCGCCCAAGCCCATCAGCGTCATCGTGACGGGGATGCCGGTCTTGCGGACGAGCTCCCGCAGCTCATCGGAGGCGTCGCCGGTGATCACGCCGCCACCGGCGTAGATCACCGGCCGCTTGGCCCGCTTGATCGCCGCCGCCACCTGGGCGATCTGCTCCGGCCGCGGCGCCGGCGGCTCGGGCCGGTAGCCCGGCAGGTTCAGCGGGGCGTCGTAGTCGGGCACGATGTTCGTGAGCTGGATGTTCTTCGGCAGATCCACGAGCACCGGGCCGGGGCGGCCGGTGGTGGCGATGTAGAAGGCCTCCCGCATCACCCGGGCGATGTCGTTGGCGTCGGTCACGAGGTAGTGGTGCTTCGTGATCCCGCGGCAGACCTCGACGATCGGCGTCTCCTGGAAGGCGTCGGTGCCGATCACGCTCGTGCCCACCTGGCCGGTCAGGGCGACCATGGGGACGCTGTCCATCTTCGCGTCGGCGATGGCCGTCACCAGGTTCAGGGCGCCGGGACCGCTCGTGGCCATGCAGACGCCGGGCTTTCCGGTGACGCGGGCGTAGCCCTGGGCCGCGAACCCACCTCCCTGCTCGTGGCGGGGGAGGATCGTGCGGATTTTGTCGCCATACCGGGTCAGCGACTGGTGGAGCGGCATGCTGGCCCCGCCGGGATAGGCGAAGATCACCTCCACGCCCTGACGGACGAGCGACTCGACCACCACGTCGGCCCCGGAAACGAAGGCTGTGGAGGCGGCGGGTCGGGAGGCGGTGGCCATGGCGGGGCTCCGGGGATGGGTTTGAAAACCAGTTCCTTTCAAAAATACACGATTCCCGAGGAAACGCGAAAAACCGACTGCCGGCCCGCTTTTCGCCCTGAACTTCGGTTTCCCGGAACTTTGGGATCACGCGGTGCCCCAAAAAATCGTGGGGCCGCAATAATCCAGGTCCCTTGACCCGCGTTTCCGCACGGCCCGGCGGGCGGTTGGCCCGCCTTGCCCACACGCTCGAGCAGCACAGCGGGTTCGCCGATGTCGTCGCCAGTCTCCAGGAGGGGCATGGCGGCACGATCGGCGGAACCTGGGGATCGGCCTGCGCGCTGGCCGTGGCGGCCGTGCTGCGGGCCCGGCCGCCCGCGGCCGACGGCGTGGCCGATCGGGCACGCGGCACGCTCGCCGTGATCCTGCCCCACGCGGCCGAGGCCGAGGCCTTCGTCGATGACTTCAGGCTGTTCTCGGACGTGCCCGCCCTGCTCGTGCCGGCCGTCGAGGATCTGGGCGAGGAACCCAGCCCCGACGACCCTGTCGAGGCCGAGCGGCTGGCCGCCGTCAAGCGGCTGGCACTGCCCGGCGAGGCACCGCCGCCGCTCGTCGTAACCAGCATTCAGGCGATCCTCGCGCCGCTGGTCGATCCCAGGGCGATCGAAGCGGGCACGCGACGCCTCGCCGTCGGTGGCACGGTGAACCCCGAGGAACTCGCCGAGTGGCTCGCCGCCCGTGGCTGGCAGGCGGCCGATGCCATCGACGCGCCCGGCTCGTTCGCCCGCCGCGGCGGGATCGTCGATCTGTTCGCCGCCGACTGGGATCGCCCCATCCGCATGGAGCTCTACGGCGACGAGATCGAGTCGCTCCGTTCCTTCGACACGGTCTCGCAGCGGAGCGTCGCAGACCTCGAGGCGATCGATCTGACGGCCCTCGCCGCCGAGGCCGGCGCCACGCGGCACACCCACTTGGCCGACCTGCTCCCGCCGGGCTCCGCCGTGGCGTTGGTCGAGCCTGGGGAATGCGCTGAGGAGGCCAAGCGGTTTCACCAGCGGCTGGGCGACGTGGCCGGGCTGTTCACACCCGAAGACGTGTTCGCCCGGCTCCACCGGTTCCCGTCGCTCGCGCTGGCCGCGATCCCGCCGTCGAGCCTCGATGCCACCGCCACGCTCGCGATCGAGAGCGTGGAGCGGTTCACGGGCGCCCTCGATCGCGTCCGCGAGGAGCTCGAGACGGTGGGCCGCGATCAGGAGGTGTGGGTCGTCTGCCCGAGCGAGGCGGAGGAGCAGCGGCTCGGAGAACTGCTCGCCGACTCGGCCCCGGCCCGCACCAAGCGGCTCCACTTCGCCCGTGGCCGGCTCTCGGGCGGGTTTCGGGTGGTGCCCGAGAAGCTCGTGCTCGTGAGCAGCGCCGAGCTCTTCAACCGTGAGGAGGTTTCCAGTCGGCCGGCCCGGCAGCGGCTCTCCCGCGCGATCGACACCTTCCTCGACCTCCACGAAGGCGACTACGTGGTGCACGTGGCCCACGGGATCGGCCGCTACCGCGGGCTCAAGCTGCTCGAGCAGCACGGCCGCACCGAGGAGTTTCTGGAGCTCGAGTTCGCCGAGACCACGAAGATCTACGTGCCCGCCTCGGCCATCGAGCTCGTCCAGAAGTACGTGGGCGGCACGAAGCTCGCCCCCAAGCTCGCCAAGATCGGCGGGGCGGCCTGGGCGAAACAGAAAGCGGCGGTGGAGCGGGCCGTGGCCGACATGGCCGCCGACATGCTCCGCCTCCAGGCCACCCGCGCCAGCCGCCCCGGGATCGCCTTCCCGGCCGACACGCCCTGGCAGCGGCAGTTCGAGGAGGCGTTTCCCTACGACGAGACACCCGACCAGCTCACGGCGATGGAGGCGATCCGCGAGGACATGCAGCGGCCCCGGCCGATGGACCGGCTGCTCTGCGGCGACGTCGGCTTCGGCAAGACGGAGCTCGCGATGCGGGCGGCCTTCAAGGCGGCCGAGGCCGGGATGCAGGTGGCCGTGCTCGTGCCCACGACGGTGCTCTGCGAGCAGCACAAGCGGACTTTCACCGCCCGGTTCGCGGAGTTTCCCTTCGTGGTTCGGGCCCTGTCGCGGCTGACGAGCACTGCGGAGGAGCGGGACACGCTCGAGGGGCTGGCCCGCAAGGGGGTGGACATTGTGATCGGCACGCACCGCCTCGCCCAGGCCGACATCCACTTCGCCAACCTGGGCCTCGTGATCGTGGACGAGGAGCAGCGGTTCGGCGTGGACGTGAAGGAGCGGCTCAAGGCCCTGCGGGCCAGTGTGGACGTGCTCACAATGACGGCCACGCCGATCCCGCGAACCCTCCACATGTCGATGCTCGGGATCCGTGACATCTCGAACCTGACGACGCCCCCGACCAATCGGATCCCCGTCGAGACCAAGCCCGCCCGCTGGGACAAGTCGCTGATCCGGGCCGCAATCGAGCGGGAACTCGCCCGCAACGGGCAGGTGTTCTTCGTCCACAACCGGATCCACGACATCCACAAGGTGGCCGACAAGCTGCGACAGATCGTGCCGGAGGTCTCGATCGGGATCGCCCACGGCCGGCTCAATGAGACCGAACTCGAGGAGGTGATGGTGGGCTTCGTGCAGGGCAAGACCGACATTCTCCTGGCCACCACGATCATCGAGAGCGGCCTCGACATCCCCCGGGCCAACACGATCTTCATCGACGAGGCCGACCACTACGGCCTGGCCGATCTCCACCAGCTCCGCGGTCGCGTGGGCCGCAGCCACCACCGGGCCTGGTGCTATCTGCTGGTCGATGAAACGGCTCGCCTCACTCAGACCGCAGCAAAACGGCTGCGGGCGATCCAGGAGTTTTCGAGCATGGGGGCCGGGTTTTCCCTCGCGATGCGGGATCTCGAGATCCGCGGCACGGGCAACCTCCTGGGCACGCAGCAGAGCGGCCACATCGCCACGGTGGGCTACGAGCTCTACTGCCGACTGTTGGAGACCTCCGTCCGCGGCCTCAAGAAGATGCCCCCGGCCGAGCCGCCGCCGGTGAACATCGACCTTCCGGGCGAGGCCTGGCTGCCGCGGGATTACGTGACCGACTTCAGGGCCAAGATCGACGTCTACCGGCGGCTCTCGCGGGCCACGGCCGGGCGGCAGGTGGACGATCTGGCGGCTGAACTCTCCGACCGCTTCGGGCCGCTGCCCGACGAGGCCCGCCGGCTCCTCGACTTCGCCAAACTCCGCTGCCGGGCGATCGACCTCGGCATCGACTCGATCACCCGCCATCCGGGCATGATCATGATCGGCCACCACGACCGTGAGCGGATCGACCGCCTCCGGCAGGCAGCCGCCAAGAAGAGCCGCGTGGTGCGGGTGGTGGATCAGAAGACCGCCGTCGTGCCGCTCCACGCCGACACGCTCGCCGACCCGCACAAACTGCTCGCGAGCGTGCGGTCGCTGTTGGAGTTGGGCTAGAGCCACCCGCAGGCACACGGTTTCCAGGGCCGATGCCCGAGGCGCTGCCCGCAGGCTTCAGTCGATGCTGAACGTCGCCGTGGCGTCGCCGGCCAGCGGATTCCCCGCCGCGGCATCCACGACCCCGGACGCCCGAGCCCCAAGCCCGAGCGTGTAGGTGCCGCTGACCGGTCCGAAGTCGGGAAACGACACGTCATACACCCGTCCGTCCGCCGACGGCACGAACACGATCGCCCCGACCCACTGCCGCAGCTGCGGGCTCGTGAACGGCAGGGCGATCCGCTGCGCACCGACGGGCTGGCCGGAGAACGTCATGCCCCGCAGGGCAGACGTGAAACCGGCCACCGGCTTGGAGAAGCTCACGCGAAAGGAATCGATCCCGGTGACCTCGATCGCGGCGGTCGGCCTCGACCGGTCGATCGTGACAGCCACGCTGCCGGCGGGGGATTGGTTGCCGAAGATGTCCGTCGCGATAGCGCGGACCAGATGGCGGCCCTCGGGCACCAGGGGGCGGCTGGCCACGAGGGCCCACGTGCCCCGCGCGTCGGCCCGCACGCCGCCCAGGCTCGGGCCGCCCTCGATGCTGAGGCTCACGACGGCCCCCGCCGGCGCCGTGCCGACGAATCGCGGCACAACGGCACTGGTGATGCGGTCGCCCTTCACCCCGGAATCGGTGCAGGGGCACAGGTCGAGCGTCGCGGGCGCCGGAACGGTCGTACGAATCTCGACACGGAGCGGGGCGGAGCGCCGCACGCCGCCGGTCGCCTCCGCGCGGATGATGTGCAGCCCGTCGGGCAGGGCCCGCGAGGCGACCAGCCAGGTGCCCGGCTTCGGCCCGGGCACGCCGATACCGAGCGGCTCGGGATCGCCCGCGCGGAAGAGCGTCACACCCTCGGCCCGTGGCGCCTGGATCGCAAACGTCGGGGCGGCCACGTTCGTGCGATTATCGCGGTTGGAGATGCCGCTGTCGCTCGCCGGAAGCAAATCGGGCGCCCCGACGACCACGGCCATCAGGGCCCGGGCCTCGAGCGACTCGACGTGGAGCCCGCGGGCGGTCTTATTTCGAGTTCGTCGGCCGTGATCGGCACGCATGGTCATCCGCTCCTCCGCCTTGGGCCGCCGTACCATCGAGTGTCCCATCTCGTTGCCAGAGGTCAAGAATTTTGATCATCGGTCGCCCCCCCCGCCGCATTCGCCGGCCACATGGCTGGTCAGGTCCGCGGCTGCACTGCCGCGATCACCTCGATCATCGCGGCCACGTCGGCGGCCGACACCCGCTCGGTCCGCCGCGTCGCGGGATCGACACAGGTCTCGCGGATCGTCTCCGCATCGAGCGCGGCCAGCCCGCGAAACCGCCGGACCTCCCCTCCTCCTTAGCGGGCCCGCGTCGCCAGCGTCGCCAGTTCCGGCTCGGAAAACGCCAGCAGCAGTTCCCCGCCCACCACCACCTCGCCCCAGGGGGGCCGCACGATCTCGATCCGGCCGGCGTCCAGGAGCGGCCGCAGCCAGCGGTGGAGGAACAGCAGCACGAGAAACCCGCAGTGGATGCCGTCGGCATCGGGATCGGTGAGCACGAGCAGGCGGTCGTACCGCGACCGCGCGGGCTCGCAGTCGGCCTCGAGACCGGCACCCACCGCCGCGGTGAGCGGCCCGAAAAACGGATGTGCGAGCAGCTTGGTGCGGGAGGCCTTGGTGGCGTTGAGCGGCTTGCCCTGCATGGGCAGCACGGCCTGCAGGCGGGGATCGCGAACCCGCGCGACCGCGGCCGCGGCGGAGTCTCCCTCGACCACGATCAGCTCGGCACCCGAACCCGGCCCGTGGACGAGGCAGTCGTCGAGTTTGGAAGGACCGCCATGCCGGCCCGGCAAACTGTGCGGCATCGGGTGAACTGCATCGGGGGCTGAATCGTTCGTCGGCGATCATCCTGCCCGCCGGCGCGCCGCTTCTCAACCGTCGCTGGTGCACCAGCAGCCGCGGCGAGCCCGCTGCCAGTCGCAGAAACCGCTGCCGAAACCGCTCTCCCGGGGGATCGGCTATGATGCAGCTCCGCAGTCGCCCTTCGCCCGAAGCCTGCGTGTGCCCCGGCCTCTGTTCCGCCCCCATGCCCGACAGCCTGCTCGAACCGCTGGCGTCTCTCGACGCCACCTTCTGGCTGACGGCCGCCGTGATCTTCGGGCTGCTGGTGCTGTCCGCGTTCTTCTCGGGCTCGGAAACGGCCCTCACCGCCGCCTCCCGCGGCAAGCTCCGGGCCCAGGCCGACAAGGGCTCCCGCGGAGCCGCCGCGGCGCTCGCGGTCAAGGAGGACGACGAGCGGATGATCGGGGCCCTGCTCCTGGGCAACAACATCGTCAACATCACCGCCGCGTCGCTTGCGACGGCCCTCCTGACACGGATCTTCGGCACCACGGGCGTGGCCATCGCCACGCTCGTGATGACCGTGCTCGTGCTCGTGTTCGGCGAGGTACTGCCCAAGACGCTGGCGATCACGATCCCCGAGGCGGCGGCCGCCCGGGTCGCCCCGGTGATCCGGCTGCTGATCTGGCTGTTCGGGCCCGTGATCTCCCTCGTGCAATGGCTCGTCGCGGGTGTGCTCGCCCTGTTCGGGGTCAGGATCGAGCCGGGCCGCCACGTGCTCTCGGTGCACGAGGAGATCGCCGGGGCCATCGCCCTGGGCCACTCCGCCGGCGCGATGGAAAAGGAGGACCGCGACCGGCTCCTCGGCGCGCTCGACCTTTCCCGCCGGATGGTGTCCGAGATCATGAAGCATCGCAGCCAGATCGAGATGGTCGATGCCGACCTCGCGCCCGCCGAGATCGTCGCGCAGGTGCTCGCCAGCCCCCACACCCGGCTGCCGGTCTATCGCGGGACCGAAGACAACATCCTGGGCGTGATCCACGCCAAGGAACTGCTGCGGGCGATGGACCGGCTGCTGCGGGCCGAGCAGGGCGATTGGGCCGCACTCCGCGACCTCGACGTGCTCGAGGTGGCGATGCCTCCCTACTTCATCCCCGAGACCACGCCGCTCGACGAGCAGATGCGGCAGTTCCTCAGGCGGCATACCCACTTCGCCCTCGTGGTCGATGAATACGGCGCCCTCCAGGGCCTGATCACGCTGGAGGACATCCTCGAGGAGATCGTCGGCGAGATCACCGACGAGTTCGACGTTCGCGAGGAACAGGCGATCGAGCCACAGGCCGACGGCGGCTACCTGGTCGATGGGACGCTCGCGATCCGGACGCTCAACCGGGCCCTCGACTGGAATCTGCCCGACGCCGAGGCCAACACCGTCGCGGGCCTCGTGATCCATGCGGCCCGGATGATCCCGGACGTGGGTGGGGCATATGGGTTGAATGGGTTCCGCTTCGAAGTGGTGGCCAAGGACGGCAACCGGCTCACGCGGCTGAAGGTGTCGCCCCCGGCCCCGGCCGCCGAGCCGGCGGAGTGACCGCCGGCGACGGGCGTTCCGCCCCGTTCCGCGGCTGGAACGGGCTTGCGGCCCGCGAACGGGCCTCCTTATAGTCCCGCCCCCAACCGCCGTCTCCTGGCCGGTTCCCCGTCTCCGGTGCGCCATGCCCGCGACCTGTCGCCTGCCTTCCCCCGCCTGCGCCATGCTCGTGGCGAGTGCCGTTCTTTCGGCATTCGCGAGCCAGACCGTCGGCCAGGGGCTCACGGAGTCCGGCGTCCCTCCCGCGCCCGCGGCCCTGCCGACCAACCCCCTCGACGTCACCGCGCCCGCCTACGTGCCAAACGTGCCCAAGGCGGTGACCCGCCCGGCAGGTTGGCCCGGCGGACTGGCCGCCGGCAACGCGGCCCGGCACGTGCTCTCCACCATCCGCGCCCGTCCTGGCGAGCCGCTCGAGCCGCTCGGCGAACCGCAGCCAATCCCCACCCACGCCGGCCCCGGAGGCGTCGAGCCGGCGCAATACGTCGCAGCACCATCGGGCGCCGAGGCGGGTGAGGTTCGTTCGCTGGAAGCGGCCCTGGTCGTGGCCCGCGTCGGGCCGGAGG
>CAMCPF010000072.1 GCA_945876515.1 Candidatus Kuenenia stuttgartensis | reverse complement strand
AGCCGGTCGAGTCCCTGGGGTTCGCGGGCAAGCGAATCACCGCCGTGAAGACCGCCGAGGGCCGCTACGAGGCCGATGCCACGGTGGTCAACGCCGACTTCGCCCGCAGCATGACCAGGCTCGTGCCCGACGCCCTCAGGCGCAGTTGGAGCGATCGCAAGATTGCCTCGCGGCGGTTCTCCTGCTCGACCTTCATGCTGTATCTCGGCATCGAGGGTCGATACGACGACGTCGCCCACCACAACATCTACCTCTCGGAGGACTACCGGGAAAACCTGGCCGACATCGAGCACCGTCACCGCCTCTCGGCCGATCCCTCGATGTATGTGCAAAACGCCGGCATCACCGATCCCACGCTCGCCCCCGCGGGCATGAGCACGCTCTACCTGCTGATCCCCGTCACCCATCGCCACCCCAACGTCGACTGGCGGCGGGAGGGACCGCGGTATCGGGAGGTGGCCCTCGACCAGATGGAACGGGTGGGCATTCGGGGCGTGCGGGACCGGATTCGCTACGAGAAGATGCTCACGCCCGACGACTGGCAGGACGGCTACGAGATCTACCGGGGGGCCACGTTCAACCTCTCCCACGATCTCGGGCAGATGCTCCACATGCGGCCTCACAACCGGTTCGAGGACGTGGAGCGGATGTATCTCGTCGGGGGCGGCACCCACCCGGGCAGCGGCCTGCCGGTGATCTACTCCTCCGCCCGGATCACGACCGACCTGCTGCTCGGCGACCTGGGCCTGTCCGGTTCGAAGCGACCGGCGCCGCGGGCCAAGGGGGCTGCCGCCGGGCAGGAAGCGGCGGCGGCCGTCTGAAGCGGCCTCGTGCCGCCCGTCAATCACAGTCACACGAGGGAGCCACGACATGATGCGGCGGACGGACGACGGCGAGCGGGTGGTGGTCGTGGGCGGCGGTCTCGGCGGCCTGGCGGCGGCCTGCACCCTCGCGGCCCGCGGCTACGCGGTCACGCTCTGCGACAAGAACGCCTGGGTCGGCGGCAAGGCGGCCGTGCTCTCCGAGGCGGGCTACCGCTTCGACATGGGGCCCACGATCCTCACGATCCCGCGGGTCCTGCGGCGGATCTGGGCCGAGGCGGGGCGGGAACTCGAGACGTCGCTCGACCTGGTGCCGCTCGATCCCCAGTGGCGGAGCTTCTTCACCGACGGCACCACGCTCGACCTCAAGGCGGACGTGGCCGAGATGCGGGCGACGCTCGACGAGTTCGCCCCCGGCAGCGGCGCGGGGGCCGGCTACGGTCGATTCATGGATCTGGCCAAGCGGCTCCACCGGATCTCCGACGAGTTCTTCTTCTGGCGGAGCGTGGGCGGTATGCGGGACATGTTCGAGCCGCGGCAGAGCTTCTCGGTGGGCTTCCTCAAGGACATTTTGGGGATGCGGATGGGGCGGAGCGTGGCCGGCACGGTGCGGTCGTTCGTGCCCGACGAGCGGGCGGCGCAGATGCTCGACCACTTCACGCAATACGTGGGCAGTTCGCCGGAAAACTCACCGGCGGTGCTGTGTGGGATCGCCCACATGCAGTCGCACGACGGCGTCTGGTATCCCCGCGGGGGCACCGGGGCCGTGCCGCGGGCCCTGGCGAGCCTGGCGGTGGACCTCGGCGTCGAGATCCGCACCAACACGGCCATCAAGCAGGTGCTCGTCGAGGGGGGGCGGGTGCGAGGCGTGGAGACGGCCGACGGCGAGGTGATCCCGGCCGCGGCCGTGGTTAGCAACTCCGACACCGTGCGCACCCACCGCGAGCTCGTCGCGGGCGAGCCGTCCCGGCGGTTCCTGGGCCGCCGTGGCTACGAGCCGGCCTGCTCAGGAGTGGTGCTCTACCTGGGCCTCGACAAGCGGTACGAGCACCTGATCCACCACAACTTCGTGTTCTCGGAAGACCCGCACGAGGAGTTCGACGCGATCTACCGTCGGGGCGAGCCGGCCCCCGATCCCACCTGCTATGTGTGCGCCCCGGCCGTTACCGAACCCGAGGTCGCTCCGCCCGGCTGCGAGGCGCTGTATGTCCTCGTCCACACGCCCTACCTCCGGCCCCACCACGACTGGTCGAAGATGCTGCCGGCCTATCGGGACCGGATCATCCGCAAGCTGGTCGAGACCGCCGGCCTGAAGGACCTCGAGCAGCACATCGTCGTCGAGCGGGCCCTCACCCCGCAGGACATCAACGACCGCTACCACGTGCTCGACGGGGCGATCTACGGCCTGGCCAGTCACGGCAAGTTTCTCGGAGCGTTCAAGCCGGCCAACCGCTCGCCCGACGTCGAGGGGCTGTATCTGGCCGGCGGCTCGGCCCATCCCGGCCCGGGCATGCCGATGGCGCTGATGTCGGGGTGGATCGCCGCCGACTGCGTCGATGCCGACCAGCTCGTGCCCCGGGCCCGCACCGCCACCGCCGTGGCCGTGTGAGCCATGGCACGCGGCGACGCGGGACACGAGCACGAACTGCCGCCGTTTTCACACCAGCTCAACGGCTGGTTCATGTGGTATGTCCGCCGCTTCCTCCGGCGCCACTTCCATGCGGTGCGGCTGCTCACCGGCCCCGCCGGCGGCCCGGGGCAACCCGACCTCGACGGTGAGCCGGTGCTCGTCGCGACGAACCATCCGGGCTGGTGGGATCCGCTCGTGTTCCTGCTGGCGGGGGCGACGCTCTATCCAGGCCGGATGAGTTACGGCCCGATCGACGCGGCGGCCCTGGGCAAATACAAGTTTCTCGAGCGGATCGGCTTCGTCGGCATCGAGCCGGGCACCTGGCGGGGGTCGGCCCGGTTTCTGCGGATGGCCCGGGCGGCGCTCGAGCGGAGTGACGTGATCTTCTGGGTCACGGCCCAGGGGGAGTTCACCGATCCGCGAGCCAGGCCGGTCGCGATCCGCCCCGGCGTGGGCCATGCCGTCGCCGCGGCGACGCGAGGCGTGGTAGTGCCCTTCGCGGTCGAGTATCCGTTTTGGAGCGAGCGGTGTCCGGAGGCGGTGGCGGCCTTCGGTACGGCCATCCGGATCGCCGACCATCCCGGCCGCTCGGCCGAGGAGTGGACGAGCGTGCTGGCGGCGGAACTGACGGCCACGCAGGATCGGCTCGCCGCCGCCGCGATCGCCCGCGATCCCGCTGCCTTCCGCCCGCTGCTCGCAGGTCGCGTGGGCGTGGGGCCGGCCTACGACACGATCCGCCAGCTCGGAGCCTGGCTGCGGGGCCGGCGGTTCGATCCCTCCCACGGCGGCGAGAGCGGGGGCCACACGTGAGTCCGCTCGTGCTCCTGGTGCTCGCCTGGGCGGGGCTTGTCCTCGCGGCGATCCCCGCCCTGCTCACGCTCGCCAACCTGCGGCTGTTTCAGCCGCCGCCCGAGCCGCCTGCCGGGAGCCCGCCGCCGCGGGTCTCGGTGCTCGTGCCGGCCCGCAACGAGGAGCGGGCGATCGGTCGGCTCATGGCCGATGTGTTGGCGAGCGAGGGAGTCGAGCTCGAGCTCGTCGTGCTCGACGACGCGAGCGAAGACCGGACGGCGGAACTCGTCCGGGAGTTGGCGGCCCGCGACGGCCGGGTGCGGCTCGTGCCCGGCGGCCCGCTGCCGACCGGCTGGTGCGGCAAGCAGCACGCTTGCTGGCAGCTGGCCCGGGCCGCGCAGCACGACACGTGGGTGTTTCTCGACGTGGACGTGACGCCCGCCCGCGACGCGATCGCGCGGTCGGTGGCCTTTCTCGACGCGAGCGGGGCCGCGCTCGCGAGCGGCTTTCCGCGGCAGGAGACGGGCTCGTTTTTGGAGTGGCTGCTCCTGCCGCTGATCCATTTCGTGCTCGTGGGCTATCTCCCCTTGGCCCGCGCACGGCAGGTGAACGATCCGAGCCTGGCGGCCGGCTGCGGGCAGCTGTTCGTGACCCGGCGGGCCGACTACGAGCGGGCCGGCGGCCATGCCGCGATCCGTGGCTCGCTCCACGACGGCGTGAAGCTGCCGCGGGCCTACCGCCGCGCGGGCCTTGTGACCGACGTCTTCGACGCCACGGAAATCGCCTCCTGCCGCATGTATTCCCGCAGCCTCGACGTCTGGCGAGGGCTCTCGAAGAACGCGACCGAGGGCATTGGTTCGGCGGCCACGATCCTGCCGTTCACGATCCTGCTGGCGGGCGGCGCGATTCTGCCCCCACTGCTCGCGGCCTGGGGCCTGGCGACGGGCTTTGCCGGCTGGCCGACGGGCGGCGCGGTCGTCGCCTTGGTCGCGGCGGTGCTCGCGTATCTTCCGCGGGTCTGTGACGCGATCCGGTTTCGGCAGAGCTTGACGAGCGCGGCGTTTCACCCGTTGGGGGTCGGCGTGTTTCTCGCGATCCAGTGGGTGGCCTTGGTGCGCAAGACGCTCGGCCTGAAGACTGCCTGGCGTGGCCGGTCGCTCGCGCCGCAGTAAGAGGGCTTGGGTGGTGGAGGCTCGGGGTTGCCCATGCCATCTCGCCGGACGCTCGGTTGGCCTCTGGCGTGCAGGCTCAGGATTGCCCATGCCCCATCGCCGGACGCTCCCTTCGTGACCAATCCGCTGCGCGGATCGGTGCCCGCCTGCCCTTCGGTCGCTCCATGCCGGCTGCGCTCTCGCCATCCTGGCTTCGCTTGCCGACAAGGCCGGCTCCGGGGCATGGGCAACCCCTCGCAGTCAAACGATGTGCCGTGAAGGGGCCACGGATTTTTCGTTTCCTGAAGAACGCTGGTCCTCTTGGGTTCCGATGCCGTGCGATACATTGACGGCCCCACACGGAGCCAGCGCATGCGAATCGTGGTCCTCGACGCCTACACGACGAACCCGGGTGACCTCGATTGGGGCCCGGTCGAGGCCTTGGGTGAGCTCGCGGTGTACGACCGCACGCCCGACGAGGCGATCGTCGCCCGGGCTGCCGGCGCCGAGGCCGTGCTCACCAACAAGACGCACCTCTCGGCAGCCACGCTCGCCGCGTTGCCGGGGCTGCGGTATGTGGGCGTGTTGGCGACGGGGGTGAACGTGGTCGATCTTTCAGCCGCTGCCGTCGCCGGGATCACGGTCACCAACGTGCCGGGCTACAGCACGCCGGGCGTGGCCCAGGCGGTGTTCGCGCTGGTGCTCGAGCTCACGAACCAGACCGGCCCGCTGTCAACCAGCGCGCGGGCCGGCCGCTGGCAGGCCTGCGACGACTTCTGCTACTGGGACGGCGAGCTCGTGGAACTCGAGGGGCTCACGCTTGGGATCGTGGGCTACGGCGCGATCGGCCGCCGCGTGGCGGGGATCGCCCGGGCCCTCGGGATGCGGGTGGTCGCCGCCAGCCGCAGCCGGGCGGCCGGCACGAGCGACGAGGGTGTGGAGTTCATCTCGCTCGACGACCTCTTCCGCACGGCCGACGTCGTCAGCCTCCATTGCCCGCTCACGCCCGAGACGAAGCAGCTCGTCAACGCCGCGCGGCTCGCCTCCATGAAGCCCTCGGCCTATCTCGTGAACACCGCCCGCGGCGCGCTCGTGGATGAGCATGCCCTGGCCGATACGCTCGCCGCAGGCCGGATCGCCGGCGCGGGCCTCGACGTGCTCACCCAGGAGCCGCCTCGCGCCGGAAGCCCGCTGTTGACCGCGCCCAACTGCGTGATCACCCCGCACGTCGCCTGGGCCACCCGCAAGGCCCGAGCCCGACTGATCGCCGCGGCCGCCGCCAACCTCGCCGCATTTGTGCAGGGACAGCCCCAAAACGTGGTGGCGTAAGCGAGACCGGGTTCGACCGTAAAGCAGCAGGCACCGTTGCCCCGACACCCTATGGACTGCGAGGGGTTGCCCATGCCAATCGAGCGGCGTAGGAAACCGAGCGCAGCAAGGATTGCGAAGCGAGGTTTCCTCCGAGCGACCGGACGGCAGGATGCCCGTAGGGAGCGTCCGGCGAGATGGCATGGGCAACCCCGAGCCGCGTGGTCCGAAACTATGACCCCGCCTCGGCGGCGCGGGAGAGGCGGTCGGTCACGGCCCGCCAGGCCTCGTCGGTCGGGGGCGGGTCGGCCACGAGGCGGTCGAGTTGCCGCTGGTCGAGGGCGTGGAGCGTGGCGTAGAGCTGGCGGGCGTAGGCGGCCGGGTCGGCCGGCATCGGCACTACCACGAGATCCCGGGAGCCGGCGAGCGACCGGGCCCGCTCGTCAGCTGAGAGCACGAGCCAGCCGACCCGGTTGCCCGCCGCCAGAAGTCCCGCCACCCGGGCTGCCGGGTCGGCCGGGAGCTCGAGCGGCGTCTTGGGGCAGTAGTGCCGTGCTCGACTGCCTGGTGACCGGGCCGGTTCTCCCCCTGCGTGGCCCCCGCTCGGCCAGGCCACGGGGCCGCCGACCGCCGCCTCGAGGTCGGCCCGCGCGAGCGGCCCGGGGCGGAGGATCCGCGGCGGCGTGACCGTGCAGTCGATCACGGTCGATTCGATGCCCCGGTCGCACGGGCCGCCGTCGAGGATCAGGCTTACTTTCGACCCCAGGCTCTCGAGCACGTGATGGGCCGTGGTCGGCGAGACCTGCTCCGATCGGTTGGCGCTCGGTGCGGCCAACGGGATCCCCGAGCGTGCGATCAGCCGCCGCGCGAGTGGATGGGCTGGACACCGCAAGGCCACCGTCGGCCCGCCGGCCGTGACGGCATCGGGGATCGCGGCCGCCTTCGGCACGACCACGGTGACCGGGCCGGGCCAGAGCGACGCGGTGATCCGGTCGGCCGCCTCGGGCCAGTTCGAGGCGAGCGAGCGGGCCATCGCCACGTCGGCCACGTGTACGATCAGCGGGTTGGTGGCGGGCCGCCCCTTGGCCCGGAAGATGCCTTCGACCGCCGCTTCGTCGAGGGCGTCGGCCGCGAGCCCGTAGACCGTCTCGGTCGGAACTGCGACCAAGCCGCCTCCGCGCAGAACAGCGGCCGCCCGGTCAAGGGCGGCATCGGTCGCAGTCGGGGGTGCATCGTGGCCGGCGGGCCAGTCGATGCGGACGATCTCGGGAAGCGGGCGGGGCATGGCTCCACCTTGCAACGCCACGCCGCCACAAGCAAGATGGCAGGGATCGGGCGGCGGATCACCCGCAGCCGGCTCTCCCGCTCCTGCCTCCGGACCTGCCCCATGACGCCCGCCGCCGCCTCTCCGCTCGTGGGCGTGGTGATGGGCAGCCGCTCGGATTGGCCGACGCTCCAGCGGGCCGCCGATCTGCTCGAGCAGTTCGGGGTGGCCCATGCCTGCGAGGTCGTCTCGGCCCATCGCACGCCCGAGAAACTCGCTGCCTACGCCACCGGCGCCGCCGACCGCGGCCTGAAGGTGATCATCGCCGGGGCTGGCGGCGCGGCCCACCTGCCGGGGATGCTCGCCGCCCAGACCCACCTGCCCGTGCTCGGCGTGCCAGTGGAGTCGGCGGTATTGCGGGGCGTCGATTCGCTGCTCTCGATCGTGCAGATGCCGGCGGGCGTGCCCGTCGGGACGCTCGCGATCGGGCCGGCCGGCGCCGCCAACGCAGCCCTCCTTGCCATCTCGATCCTGGCGCTCGAGGATCCCGGCCTCCGTGGCAAACTCCTCGCCTACCGTGCCGAGCAGACGGCCCGCGTGCTCCGCGAGGAGCTCACCGGCGAGAGCACCGCCTGGTCGGAACGTACCTCGGAGCGGTAGCGATGCCGGCGGCAGGAAGCCCGCGTGCCGATCGTGGCCCGATCCTGCCCGGCGGGACGCTCGGGATCCTGGGTGGCGGTCAACTCGGCAGCATGTTCGCGGCCGCCGCCAAGCGGATGGGCTACCGCGTCGAGGCGATCAGCGACGTGGCCGACTGCCCGGCCGCCCGCGTCTGCGATCGCGTGCACGTGGGGGCCTACGACGACCCGGCCTTCCTCGCGCAGGTCGGCCGCGGGCTCGACGTGGTCACGTTCGAGTTCGAGAACGTGCCGGCTGCCGCCGGCGAGGCGCTCGCCCAGGTCACGGTCGTGCGGCCGGAGCCGCAGGTCTTGCACACCACCCAGGACCGGGCCCGCGAGAAGGCGTTTCTGGTGGCCCATGGGTTCGCCTGCGCGCCGCATCGCGTGGTGCGGTCGCGGCACGAGCTTCGTGAAGCGGTGGCCGCGTTGGGCCTGCCGGCCGTGCTCAAGACGGCCGCCTTCGGCTACGACGGCAAGGGGCAGGCGAAGCTCGCTCGTCCCGCCGACGTCGAGCCGGCCTGGGAGGCATTGAATGCCGGGGCCGACGGCCCGCGGACGTTCGTGCTCGAAGGCTGGATCGACTTCGACTGCGAGATCTCGGTCGTAGCCGCCCGGGGGTTCGACGGCGAGGTCGCGGCCTTCGCCCCGGCGCGAAACGCCCATGCCAACCACATTCTCGACATCTCAAGCGTGCCGTCCGGTCTGCCCGACTCCGTGCTGGCCGCGGCCGCGGACATCGCCAGCCGGCTCCTGGCAGCGCTCGGTGTGGTGGGCGTGGCCTGCGTCGAGTTCTTCCTCACCAAGGACGGCCGCGTGCTCGTCAACGAGATCGCGCCGCGGACGCACAACTCCGGCCACCTCACGATCGAGGCCTGCGAGACCGGCCAGTTCGAGCAGCAGGTGCGGGCCGTCTGCGGGCTGCCGCTCGGCTCCACCCGGCAGGTCGGGCCGGCGGCCATGGCCAACCTCCTCGGCGACTGCTGGGAAAATGATCCTGCCCGCGCGCCGCGCGACCCCGACTGGGCCGCCGCCCTGGCGGTGCCCGGCGTGCGGCTGCACCTCTACGGCAAGCGGGAGCCCAGGCCGGGCCGAAAGATGGGCCACCTCACGGCGCTCGCCGACTCGCCCGCCGAGGCCGTGGCTCGTGTCACGGAGGCCCGCCGCCGCGCCTGCCGCGGCTGACGCCCGATCAGGCCGCCGCCGGGGCCAGGATCTCCTGCAGCGCCCCGGCGATCTCGGGGAACTCGAAGGAGAAACCCGTGTCGAGGGCCACCGTGGGGATCACCCGCTGCGAGGCGAACAGCACCTTGGCGAACTCGCCGAACACGAGCCGCAGGCCGATGTAGGGCGCAGGCATGAAGGCGGGCCGGTGGAGGGCTCGGCCGAGCGCCTTGGTGAACTCGGAGTTGCGAACGGGATTGGGGGCGACGGCGTTCATCGGGCCCCGGATGGCCTCGGTGGCGGCGGCGTGAAGATAGAGCCTGGCCATGTCGGCGACGTGGATCCAGGGCATCCACTGCCGGCCGTTGCCCAGCGGCCCACCGGCACCGAGCTTGAAGGGGGTGAGCATCTTGGCCAGCGCCCCGCCGTGGCCGAGCACGATGCCCGTGCGAAGCAACACCACCCGGACACCGAGCGGTTCGGCGGCGAGGGCCTCCTGCTCCCACTCCACGCAGACATCGGCCAGGAAGTCGGAAGCCGGGCGGGCCGATTCGGTGAGTTCCTCCTCGCCGCGGTCGCCGTAGAAACCCACCGCGGAGGCGCTTGCCAGCACGCGCGGCCGGGGCTCTGCCCGGGCGATGCCCGCGACGAGGTTCTTTGTGCCGCGCACCCGGCTGTCGCGAATCTTCGCCTTCTGGGCGGCGGTCCACCGGCCTTCGGCCACGGACTCGCCCGCCAGGTGAAACACCACATCGACACCGTCGAAGGCATCGGGTGGGGGCGGTCCGTCGAGCGGATCCCAGGCCAGCACCCGTCCCGCGTATCGGCCCACCGACCGCTGGGCCCGCTCGAGGTTTCGCGAGAGGACGATCGGGCGGTCGAGCAGCGGCAGGAGTTGGCGGCCGACGAAGCCGGTGCCACCGGTGACGAGGGCCTTCATGACGAGAGTCTCCACGGGGGCGGGGGCGATGGGCGTGTTTGGCCGGGCGGCTATCCCGCCGGGCTGCGGGAGTATAGACATGAGCGAACCTTCCCGGCACTCCGACCGCCCCGGCCCCCCGTGTCGCACCCCATCCACCGCCCTCACTCCGGCCTCTTTCGCTGGTGGCGGAGCGGCCTCCGCCGGGATCTGGTGATCGGCACGCTCGACGCGATC
>CAMCPF010000071.1 GCA_945876515.1 Candidatus Kuenenia stuttgartensis | reverse complement strand
CCCTCCCCGCCGCTGCGGCTCGCCCTCGAGGTGGTGGACGGCCTGATCGCGTCCGGCAAGGTCGATCCTGACCGCGTTTACGTCACGGGGCTCTCGATGGGCGGCTACGGCACGTGGTATGCCGCCGGCATGCCAGGTTCGCGGTTCGCGGCGGCCGCACCCATCTGCGGCGGGGGCGATCCGGCCTGGGCGAAGCGATACGTCGGCCTACCCGTCTGGGCCTTTCACGGTGATGACGACCGGGCCGTGCCGGTGGGGCGTTCGCGGGAAATGATCGAGGCGATCCGTAAGGCCGGCTGCGAACCGAAATACACCGAGTATCCGGCCGTGGGCCACGACTCCTGGACGCGGACCTACGCCGACGACGCCTTCCACGACTGGCTGTTCGCCCAGCGGCGGGCCGGCGACTGAGCTGGGCGATCGTCGCCCGCTGGCCGCCGCCGTGCGGCGTCAGTCGTCCTTCGGCACGCCCACGAACCGCCGTCCCAGCGTCCCGGTAGGCAGCGTCCAGATGGGGTTTACCCCGGCCGGCAGCGGCTCGGCCCGGACGAAGATCTCCCGGGGCGGGGTCGGGAAATAGAGCAGCAGCGCGGGGCAGAGCCAGCACTCCTGCCGGCTGCCGGCAACCTCGCCGGCGTACCAGTTGCCGCTTCCGCTCGGGTCGCGACGCTGCCAGATGAGCCGCACGTCGTGATCCTCGAAGGGTTGCCCCGAGAAGGTGAGGGCGAAGCCGCGACTGGCGTTCGGAATCGCCTTGGCCTCGACGATCGCGGTGATCATCTCGGTCGCCCCGAGCACGAAGGCCTCCTCCTTGAGGCCGGTCCGCTCGTCGTCGAAGACCCAGGTGCCCGATTCGAGATACGGATAAAGCGTGAGCGTGCCGGTGGTCATGAAGTCCTCCATGGTGGGGCAGCGGGGCCCGGCGGGCTGGGACCGTTTGCGACGGGGCCGGGGCGAAACGTGCCTCAACCAAGTATTTTACCGCCCCCGGCAGGGGGCTATGACACTCTTCCGTGGAGACGGGCTTGCCCTGCCGCGTATGCTTCCCCTGCATCCGTCTCGAAGGGCTGCCCGTCAGGGGCGGCCCGCCAACCTGCCCGCAAGGTGGTGACGGGAACCGGAAACGGAACCCGAGGATGCGCGTCGGAGTGATCCGACGAACCGGTCCGTTCCCTCGCAACCAAGGTGCAAGCATGCCGCATGGCTTCCTCTCCGTCCGCATCGACGCCACCAACGAACGCCATCACCTCTGGTACAACAACGGCACCTGGTGGGTGCACTACACGCTGAACTTCGACTTCCGCACCCGCCGCGTGCGTCGGTCGCTCGAGACCCCGTCGCTGGATGAGGCGATCCGCAAGCGCGACGCCCTGTTCGAGCGGCTGGCGACCGAGGGGGAGTGGGTGCCGGACCGTGACCCGGAGACGGACATGCCCACGGCTCCCGCGCTGTCGTTCGCCCTGGCTTGACCACCCGGCCAACCCCGACGGCTGCCGGCTCGAAGCCCATCGGAGGGGCGCCCGGCGTCTTGTCAGCCGCGTTCCGGGCGGACCGCGGCCGGGCGGGTTTCGAGGCCCGCGAGGGTCAGATCACCCGGAACCGGAGGTTGGGGCTCGTGGGGGTGATGCCCGCCCGCGTGGCCGCGTAACTCCGGCCGGCGAGCCGGACCGAGCCGATCGAGTTGGCCAGTACGCCCGACGACTCCGTCGGGTCCGCTCCCCCCAGGGCCGCGCCGTTCACCACGACCGAGTCGATCCGCGACCCGCGGCGGCCCGAGATGGATCTGTCGAGCCCGTTGCCGAACTGGGGCATCCCCGACGGCCCGGCCGCCCCGGTGTTTTCAACACCGGCGACGATGCTCGACCCGGCCATGGCTCCGCGCACGGTGACCGTTCCGATCCGGGCCGCGCCATTGACGGGTGTCAGACCGTTGTACCCTCCGAGGACCAGCGTCTTGGTCATGGAGCCGCCCACGGTCAGCGAGCCGATCGCCCGGGGGCCCGTGGGCGTCGCCGCGCCGGGGGCCGCGATCAGGACCGGCTGGAGGAGGGAGCCCGAGATGTCACCGCGGACGACGATGGTGCCCAGCGAGCGGGCACCCAGGTAACCGCTGAGCGGGCCATCGCCGGCAAAGATCCGGTTCACGCGCAGTGTGCCGATCCCGCCGCCGGCGCTCACGGCGCCGCTGGCGGGGCCGACTCCGCCGATCAGGTCGCCGCCGATTTCGATCGTGCCGATCCCGGCCCCCGCAGACACGATGCCCGAGAGGAGCCCGCCGCCTCCCACGATCGATCCGCCCACGGCGGCCGAGCCGATGGACCCGGTGCTGTACACCCGGCCGCTGAGCTGGTTGCTGCCGCCGAAGATGCCCCCGCCCACGACCAGCCGGGTGATGCCGGTCCCTCCCGCCACCACGGCGCCGGAGTTCTCGCCGCCCCCCCCGGAAATCGAGGCCCCGATCCGGGCGAAGCCGATCGGCCCGCCGCTGATCACGACACCGCTGGCGATTCCGTTCCCGCCGACCAGATCGCCGCGGATCACCACCCGGCTGATGCCAGCCCTGGACAGCACACGGCCGCTGTCATCCTGGGTGCCGCCGAACACGCCGCCGCCGACCACCAACTGGCCGATCGCGTTGGCCTCGAACCCGTCGGCCCCGTTCGTCCCGAAGATCGAGCCGCCGATCACGACGTCGGCGGCCCGGCCGGCCACCACGAACCTCGCGGCTACGAGGTCCCCCGCCACCCTGATGGATGGCACCGTCCCGGTGACGAGCGAGAAGGTGTCGGGCGATCCGGTCGCGGTACCGCGGCTGCCGATGGAAGCGGAGGCGAAGGCCGCCACCCCGGGCGTGGCACGGATGCCGTCGCCCGCGATGATTCGGCCCAGGTCTCCTCCGACGGTGACCGTGCCCAGGTCGAAAGACGTGAGGATTTCGCCGACATCGACTCGGCCATTCCCTCCGGTCGCACTGGGCCGGGCGGTGATCGCGAGGTTCGTGCCGGCGAAAGACGGGTGGAAAAGACTCACCTGCTGCAACTGGAATCCACCGGCGACGCCCGCCGGAACGAGCGTGAGTGCCGCCGAGAGCAGGACGTCGGTTCCGCGGCTGGTGCGGACCGTGACCGTGTCGCCATCGACGTCGCTGAAGGTGACCAGGCCGGCCAGGGCCAGACGGGGCTCGAGCGATTCGAAGCGGCGGAGGGCTGGGCGGCGCATGGTCTGGGTCTCCTCGGGCAAGGGAGCGAGTCACCGGCGGCCTGCCGGGGCACGCTTCCGGGGCATCGGTTTAGGAAGAGCAAGCGGCGTACCGGGCCAGACGGATTTCGCGACTCATGGAAAAACGCTTGAATGGTGAAGGTATTTCGCCGCCCAGCCCGGCGACGCGGTGGAGCATTTTGCAACGGCGGTGTTGCAGATTGCGTCATTGCGCACGATCGGCTGGGGACCCCGCCAAGCCCCAAGTACGCCCGGGTGGACTCGAACCACCGACCCTGGGATTAGAAATCCCATGCTCTATCCGACTGAGCTACGGGCGCGACGAGAGCCTCGAGCGCCGCTGGCGAGGCTCCATTCACCAGATTCTACCCGCAGCCGGGGCAGGGGACACGCCGGCGTGCGACCGGCCGCGAGTCAGGCTAGATGATCCCATACCAGCGAGAGACGCTGGCCAGCAGGAGGAAATAGACGAGCGGAAACGCCCAGCGGCTCGTGCGGTCGATGGTCCGGGCCCACCGCTGCTTGCCCTTGCGCACGAGGGAGTGGATCAGCAGGCTCTGCGGCACGGTCAGCGTGATCATCACGAAGGAACTGATGAGCACCGAATCGAGAAAGGTCAGGTAGCTCATCCTCGGCATGTTCTCGACCAAGACGAACTGGTAGGCCACGATCGTCAAGACGCCGATGAAGGAGATGTTGAGCCGGTCGGCGAGCGAATCGATCTCGACCCAGAAGATCGACCACACCACCGAGACGAGCACGAGCAGGGGGAACAGGATTTCCCAGACGTACTGCCAGCTTCGCCGCTGAAGTTGGATCGTGGTCACGAGTCGGGAAAAGCGGGTTCGATCTTCACCGGCCATCATGAAGGTCTCATCGACCGACATGTCGAGCCGCTGGAGATCCCATCCCGCCACGTTCACATCCTTATTCTCGCGACGGACATAGTCGTCGGTCGACTTGGCGAACCGTTCGTCGACGGCCAGCACCACCTCGTCGGAGGTCGCCCCGAAGGGAATCATCGAGGCCTTCAGCCGCTGCGTGTCGAAGGGAAAGTCATGCAGTTCCATCGGGGTCTCGAGCACGGCATTGCGCTGCTCGCGGTACCGGACGGTGCCATCGGGGCTGACCATCACCGTGACCGCCTTTGGTTCTTCCCGCCCCACTTCGTTCAGGATCACCAGCTGGGGCCACCATCCCTTGAACACCTCGTTGAACTGGAAGGATCCCTGGAACAGTTTCAGATTCGTGCCCTCTGCCTGAGGGTCGAAGGTGAGCCGCGGATCATTCCATGAGGCCAGGATCGCGATTTCGGCCTGGAAGCTCTCGTTCAAGTCGTCGATGTTCACGACGTCGATGATCAGAATGGCACAATCCACCCGGGTGGGCCGGGCCGGCGGGTTGGGCATGCCCGCCGGGATCGGTTCGTCCGCTCGGATCGCCGTCGCGAACAGGAGGCAGGCCGCGACGGCGGCTGACCAAGACGTCCGAGGGTGGGGCGAAGCGATCACGATGCCCGACATGGATAGCCCGTCGCCGGAAGGGCTGTCAATGTCGCCGAGGGGCGAGCGCCGCGATCGGGTTCCTCACCATTGCCAGACGAAGTCGCAGCCGGCGTAGAACTGCCCGAGTCGGTCGCCCGGCGTGCCGATACCCTGCCCGAGGGGCCGGCCGAAGGGGCGGTTGGTCGACGGCGTGTTCGGCGAGAACCAGTCGTAGCGGAGCTCCGGACGTATGACGAGGTTCGCGGTCGGGCGGTAGTTGAGGCCGAACGCCAGTTCCCAGAAGCTGCCGGCGAAGTCGCCCGCCCAAAACCCCGGGTTGCCGAGGGAAGACTCGTTGCGGATCGGTGCCGTGACGATGTAACCATTGTTGTCGCGGAAGTACTCGAGCCGCATCCCACCCATCCACCGGTCGTCGAAGGTCCAGAACAGATAGTTCACGAACGAGGTCCACTGGGCCAGTCCGGCGGGCTGGCCGGCGTTGCCGGGGGCCACGTCGGCGTTGAACTGCCAGCCGTTGTCGTTCTGAAAGACCCAGGTGAGCCGCTCACCCAGCCGGTTCGTGTAGACCGTGCTGATGAGGGAGCGATTGCCGACGAGCGACCCGTCAATGGGATCCGTGCCGAGGGGCGTGAGCTCGTTGCCGGTCGTGGTCATGATGGCCAGCGTCTGGCGGCCGTCACCGCTCAGGAGTTCCACCCCTCCAAGATAGCCGGCCGTGCTGCCCGATCCTGGATAGTCGCGGTTGCGGATGGCCCAGTCGCCGCCGGCGGGCATCGGATCGGAAAAGTTGTTCCAGCCGGTGTGGATGCCCGAATAGATCGTGAGCCGGTCGTTGGGCTGCCAGGAGCCGAGGCAGCCCGTGAAAGTGAAGGGCGAGAACTGCATCGAATAGGAGTGCGTGTAGAAGAAGTTGCCGATCGCAGGCACCTCCTCGTAGCCGAGGATGCTGTAGAAGTGGCCGCAGCGAAGCCTGAGGTCGCGGACGGCGAAGTCGGCATAGAGCTGCGGCATCGCCAGGCCATAGTCCTTGGAGAACCCCCAGGCCGCCACGTTCTCGATGCTGAACTCCTGAAACAGGAAGGCGTCGAGGCCGCGGGCCGTCGTGAACGGGTAGTCGGTGCCGAAGAGCAGGTCGACCCGCCCGCCCCAGTCCCAGCCCTCCGACCCGTCGGCGACGCGTTCCGTCACGAGATACAACTGGTTGACCTGACCCTGCCAGGCCCGGTCGGCGAGCGTCACGGGGCCGTTGAAGGCTGCTCCCCAGTTGTTGGCCCCGATTCCCGCCTCGAGCCAGCCATAGGTGAAGATCCGTCGGTCCTCGAGCGCCGGGAGGTGAAGGCGGCGAAGCGGCCCCGCGTCGTAGCCGGTCTCCTCCCAGGCCAGGCGAGTGGCCGCCGGGGGCACGTCCGACTCCACGGGCGGCTGAGCGCGGCTGGGTCGTGTCGCCATCGCCGCCGCGCAGGCCACCAGCAGGACCCAGACCGCGACCGAGCGCACGCTCACCGGCAGGCCTCCCGCGTGGGCCCAGGACCGCCGCGATTCCCTCCGCGGCACTGGTTCGATCGTGAGCGGCACGCCGCGAGCGTGATCCGTGGCGGCTCGACCGTCAGCTTTTCCCCAGCCTGCCCCGTCAGCCAGCCGTCACTCCGGGGAGGGCTCCGGGGGCCGATCGCTGCCGGAATCAGCGTCGTTTCGCCGCCGACCAGCGGCACCGCTGCGGCGAAACACGGCCACCACGTCTTCGACCGGCACCACGAACAGCAGGTTGTTCCCCTCGAGGTCCACCGGAATCGCGTTCTTGGGGTGGAACAAGACTTTGTCGTACTTGGCGATCGGCACGTCGGCGTCCCGCTCCACCTGCAGGCTCACCTCCACGACCCGGCCGCTGATCGTGGGGATCTCCGCCTTGTCGGGCAGCACGATGCCGCCGCGGGTGGTGTGGCGGTTTTCGTCCTTGCGGATCAAGACCCGCATCCCGAGCGGCTCCACGAACTCGTCCATCAGTGAGGGTTCCCCGGAGCCGCGGCGGGTCATGAGGCTTGAACAGCGTAGAAGACGCTTTCCCACTTCACGGGCATGTGGTGGCCGAAGAATAGCCGGTAACCGGGGTAGGCTGCCAGGATCAAGCGGGGGATTTCCCAGAGATGCTCGGCACGGTGGTACGTGGACACCGCCAGCCGGGGGCGATGCTGCGCGATGAGTCCACGCGCCCCGGCCAGGGCGTCGGGCTCCGCCCCCTCGATGTCCATCTTCACGAAGTCGACCCGGGTGAGCGATGCCTGGGACACGTAGTCGTCAAGCGTGATCCGGTCGTAGGCGTCGACCTGGAGGCCACCCGGTGAGATGCGATTGACGTCGCTCGTGCCGCCCGTCACCCGGGCCGTCACCGCCCCGACCGCCGCCTGAACGGGCCGGAGGACGCCTGAGAGGGCGGGATTGAGAGCCGCTTGGTGGCGGCAAAACTGCAGGTGAAGCGGAACCGGGTCGAAGAGGTGCACGGCCCCTGTCGGCCCGACGATCGCCGCGAACAGGGCGGCGAAGTCGCCGATGCAGGAACCGCAGTCGAGCACGACGTCGGTCGGCCTCGGCCCTAGCGAGATGCCGTCGCGAACCGGGACGTACTGCCGGAAGGCGTTGCAAAGCCCGATCTGCATGGCGGTGGCCACGACCCGAACCCGCTCGTTCGACTCCGCCACCGATAGATCAAACAGCTCGAGCGGAAGTCCGAGATAGTCGGAGGGGAGGTCCTCGTGCTGGAATGGGACGCGGCGGTTAATGGTCAGCCAGTCGGTCGGCTCCTGACGCGGAAAGCGGCACCGGGCCGGCCCGACGCAGCGGAGCACGAGATGCAAGTCGAACAGCGATCGGCTGACGTCGTCGGCCAGTTGCCGCCGCACCTCCCACAACGGCTCGGCATGCGCGGCAAGCCACTCGGCGGAAAAAGGCTCGCCAGCGGCAGGGGGCGCTGCCGCCCGAGGCCCATGGCCGGTGAACCAGGTCCAGTCGAAGCCGGTGTCATCCTCGGCGAGCGGCCGCGGGGGCCCGGCGGATGCGATCCGGGACAGCAGGTGGTCGAGCCAGGCAGGCCTCGCGGTCACTTCAGCCGCCTCCCGCCGCGATCTGCGCGTACACCCGCTCGACGTGTGGAGCCCAGGCGGTGAACCCCCAGTGGGCCTCGGCGTGGGCCTGCGCTGCCCTGCCCAGCCGCAGTCGGGCAGGCGCGTCAAAGACCAGTTGCTCGAGCGCCCGCTCCCAGGCGGCCACATCGCTGGCGACGAATCCGGTCTGCCCGTCCACGACCGCCTCCTGCTGAGGCGGCGTGGGCGAGGCGATGCTCGGCACCCCCACGATCGAAGCCACCAGGCAGCGGATCCCGCTCTTGGAGTCGCAGAATGGATTCCCCAGCTCGAGCGGTGCGAGGTTCACGTCGCAGCGGGCGACTTCCGTGAACAGATCGAGCAGCGGCACGATCGGCCGGCGCTCGATTCGGTCGGCGAACGGATCGAGACTCGGATAGCGGCCGATGTCGAGGTGACCCACCACGACGAGCAGCGGCTCCGCATGCCGGGCGAACACGCGGGCGACGGCGTCGGCGGCCACGGTGAAGTCGCGGGCGTGGGATGGGGTGCCGCTGGCGAACACGAGCCGGGGGCGACCGTCGGTCGCCGACGGCTTGGAGACGGTCGAGCGGGCCTTCGACGCGGCGGCCTCCATGCGGGGATCGAGCGCGTTCGGCACCACGAAGGTGCGGCGGCAGTGCATGGCCGCCGCGGCCGCCAGCGGTTCCGTCGTCAGCACGGCGGCATCGGCCTGGGCGAGCGTCTCGCGGTGCCGGGCGGCCATCGCCTCGAAGCGACGGCGATCGTCCGGCGGCATCTCCTCCAGCACGGCGACCCGGCCGGAGGCCATCAGGTCGGGTTCGAAGATCAGGTCGTCGATGTCGTAGGCGAACGGGATGCCACGGCTCCGGCACCGGGAGGCCACGAGCGCCAGCGGCTCGCTCCACGGAGCGCGGAAAGCCGTCACGACATGGGCCGCCTCCACCTCGGCCACGGACCGCGGGTCGTCGGCCGGCAGCCAACTGGTCCGCCAGCCGACGTGCGCGAGCGCCGCGGCGACGTGCTCGACGCGGTAGACGTGCCCCATCGACGTGGGCACCCCCGACAGGAACAGAATCCGCCCGGGCTGCGACCGACCGTTGGTGGAGAGCACGGGTGGCAGGCGATGAGAGGGGGCCCCGCTCGGGTTTGGGCCGGGCGCGCCCACGCTCCGCCAGCCGCGTCCGCGAGGCTCCTCAGCGGCAGGATCTTTATGATACCGTCACGTGGCATGCGTCACCCGCGTCGAGAGGCCCATGGCAGGTCCCCGATTATCCGTCGTCGTCGCCTTCCACGACATGGCCCGGGAAGCGCCGCGCACGCTCCACACGCTCGCTCCGGGCTACCAGCGGGGCGTCGCCGCGGAGGACTACGAGGTGATCGCCGTCGATGTCGGGTCGGAGCCGCCGCTCGCCGAGGCGCTGGTGCGGTCTCACGGGCCGACCTTCCGGCTGCTGCGAAGCCCGCGGGCTCCATCGCCGGCGGCCGCCCTCAACGCGGCCGTGCGCACCACCCGGGCCGATGCCGTAATGGTCTGCATCGACGGCGCGCGGATGCTGACGCCCGGGATCGTGCGCTTCGCGCTGGCGTCCCTGAGCGGCTACCCCGAACGCCCGGTCGTCGCGCCGTCGTTCCACCTCGGGCCCAAGGTGCAGAACGAATCCATGCTCGAGGGATACGACCAGGCCGTCGAGGACCGACTGCTGGCCACGGTGGACTGGCGGCGCGACGGGTACGAGCTGTTTCGGATCGGCTGCCTGGCGCAGTCGAGCATGGCCGGCTGGCTCGGTCCGATCGGGGAGAGCAACTGCATGGCCATGGGCCGGGCGGCCTGGGATCGGCTCGGCGGGTATGACGAGCGGTTCGTGTCGCCCGGCGGGGGGCTGGTGAACCCGGACTTCCTCGAGCGAGCCTGCGACGAACTCGGCCCGCCCGTGATGCTGCTCGGCGAGGCGACGTTTCACCAGTTTCATGGCGGCGTGGCCACGAACGTGCCGCGGGCCGGCCGACCCGTGCAGCCGATGGCCGAGGAGTACGTCGCCGTTCGCGGCCGCGAGTTCACGCCACCGACGTCGGAACCGCTGCTCGTCGGCGGCCTGCCCCGGCAGGCGCTGCCCGTGCTCGCCGGGTCGCCCCGGCTCAGGTCGGCCGCGGATCCGCGCTGACGAACATCTCCTCGAGGTAGCCCGCCC
>CAMCPF010000070.1 GCA_945876515.1 Candidatus Kuenenia stuttgartensis | reverse complement strand
TCGCGGCCGTGCCGGAGCCCGGCACCTGGGCGCTCGCCGCCGGTGCGGTCGCGGGGGCCGCGGCTGCCCGGTCGTGGCGATGCCGGCGATGAGCAGCGGCCCGTCGCCGGCGCGGGAGGCCGTGCTCGCGCACAACGCCCGGGCCTGGGACCGACTGGCGACCGGCGGCCGACGAGGCCTTCGGCGATCCCCGCGGCTGGCTCGGCGGGGGCGCTCCCGATGGGCGGCGGCCCTGGCTGCCCGCGAACCTCGCCGGGCTCGAGGTGCTCTGCTTGGCCGCCGGCGGTGGCAAGCACGGGCCGCTCTACGCGGCGGCCGGCGCGCGGGTGACCGTGCTCGACCTCTCGGCCGCGATGCTCGAGCTTGACCGGCAGGTGGCCCGCGAGCGGGGCATCGATCTCGAACTCGTGCAGGGCTCAATTGACCAGCTCGACATGTTCGGGCCGGCCCGCTTCGATCTGGTCGTTCATCCGGTGAGCACCTGCTACGTCGCCGACGTGGAGCCGGTGTTTCGAAGCGTGGCGCGGGTGACGCGGGCCGGCGGTGTCTACGTGAGCCAGCACAAGAGCCCAACGAGCTTGCAGGCCTCGCTCGAGCCGAATGCGGCGGGCCGCTACGAGCTCATGCATGAGCTCGCCCGCCGCGAACCGCTTCCGCCCGCGCCCCCGAGCCGGCTCCGCGAGGCGGGCACGCAAGAGTTCATTCACTCGCTCACGGCCCTCCTCGGCGGCATCTGCGGTGCCGGCTTTGCGATCGAGGACGTTCATGAGCCCGAGCACGCCGACCCCGCCGCGGCCGTCGGCTCCTTCGGCCACCGCGCTGCCCTCCTGCCGCCCTACCTGCGCATCCTCGCCCGCCGCCAGGGAGCGGCGACCGTGCTCGTGCCGTGAATCAGCCGAGCAAAACGCAGCCAGCCTGGTCGCGGCATGCGGTCACGCGAGGGGTTGCCCGTGTCAAGCGAGACGGCCTTGTTCACGTTCGGCTGCGAGGGGTTGCCGGTTCCCCGGAGCCGGCGTTGCTGGCAAGCGGAGGCAGGATGCCGAAGCGCAGCCAGCATCGAGTGAGCGGAGGGCAGGATGCCTGGAGCGAACGTCCGGGCGACGGGGACCGGCAACCCCGAGCCCACGGAGGCGGTCGCTTCACTTGCTGCACGCCCGGTTACACTCAGGCAGTCCTCCACCAGCCCGGCTTCCGATGCTGCTCCTGATCGACAACTACGACTCGTTCACCTGGAACCTCGTGCAACGGTTCGGGGAAGTGGCCCCCGAACTGGCCGTCGAGGTCCACCGCAACGACCAGATCACGACCGACGAGATCGCGGCGAAGGCCCCGAGCCACCTGGTGGTCTCGCCGGGGCCGTGCACGCCCGACGAGGCGGGCATCTCCTGCGATGTGGTTCGCCGCTTCGCCGGCCGGATGCCGATTCTGGGCGTCTGCCTGGGCCATCAGTCGATCGGGCAGGTGTTCGGCGGGCGGATCGTGCGGGCCGGGCGGCTGATGCACGGCAAAGTGGATGCGATCGAGCACGCCGGCCGCGGGCTGTTCGCTGGCCTCGCCAGCCCGATCGAGGCCACCCGCTATCACAGCCTCGTGATCGATCCCCCGACCCTGCCGCGCGACTTCGAGGTGGATGCTTGGTCCACTGCGCCCGATGGCGCGCGGGAGATCATGGCGATCCGGCACAAGACGCTGCCCGTGTACGGCGTGCAGTTTCATCCCGAGAGCTTTCTGACGCCCGTGGGTCACGACCTCTTGCGGGCCTTTTTGGCGACGGGCCCGGTGGCGGCCTGACGGCGGCCCCGACCGACCGGCCGCCGGTGGAGATGTTCCATGATCGAGCTTGAGGAGGCGATCGCGCTGGTGGAAGCGACGGCTGGCCCGCTGCCGCCGCGCCGCCAGCGGCTGCTCGAGGCCTGCGGGCGGCGGCTGGCCGAGCCGGTCACGGCCGACGTCGATTCGCCCCCCTTCGACCGCGCGATGATGGACGGCTTCGCCGTTTGCGACGCCGACTTCGCCGGCGGGTCGAGTGGGATCGTGGAACTGGAGGTGATCTGTGATCTCGCTGCCGGCGACGTGACCAGGCTCGCCATCCGACCGGGGTCGTGTGCCCGGATCATGACGGGCGCGCCGCTCCCGCCGGGCGCCGACGCGGTGGTGCCGATCGAGCGGGCCGTCGAGGGCACCGGGGCCGTGCATGCCGGCGGCCGGGTGCGGCTCGTGGAGGATCGCTATCGACCCGGCCAGCACGTGGCCCGGCAGGGGACGGCGTTTCGCCGGGGCGGCGTCGTGTTGCAGGCGGGCAGCCTGCTCGACGCGGCCGCGGTGGGCCTGGCGGCCGAGGCGGGCGCCACGCACGTGCTGGCGGAGCCGCGGGTCCGCGTGGCGCTCGTCTCGACGGGCAGCGAACTGGTGCCCTCTGACCAGCTGCCGGCCCACGGCCAGACGCGAAACTCCAACGGCCCGATGCTCGCCGCGGCCGTCACGCTCCTCGCTGCCGAGCCGATTCCGCTGGGCATCGCCGGCGACCGGCCCGAGGCGATCCGGGCGGCGATTGCGCAGGGGCTGGCCGCCGACGTGCTCGTGCTTTCCGGCGGCGTCTCGGCGGGCGACCTCGACCTGGTGCCGGGCATCCTCGCGGCCTGCGGGGTCGAGCAGGTCTTTCACAAGGTGCGGCTCAAGCCGGGCAAGCCGGTCTGGTTCGGCGTGCTGCGGCGGCATGCGGCGGCGCCCACGCTCGTGTTCGGGCTGCCGGGGAATCCCGCGAGCAGTCTTGTTTGCTTCGAGCTCTTCGTGCGGCCTGCCATCCAGATTCTCGGAGCACGGCCGCGGGCGGCGTGGCATCTGCCTCGCGAGCGGGCCGTGCTCGTGGCCGACGTGAAGGCTGCCGCTGACCGGCCCGTGTTCCTGCCCTGCCGACTGCGAGCGGGCGGCGCGGTGCTCGAGGCCGAGCCCTTGCCCTGGACCGGCTCGTCGGACTTGTTTGGTCTGGCCGCGGGCGCCGCCCTGCGTGGTGCGGCTCCCGGCCTGATCGCGCTGGCCGCCGGTGCGGGCCGCGTCGAGGCGGGCCGCGAGGTCGAGGTGGTGCGGCGGGGCGGCGGCTGGGCCTGACGACGGCTCCTCAGCTGCCGGCGAGGGCCAGCCGCGGGTTGGTGACGGTGAGTCGCTCGACGTCTTCCGCTGCGAAGCCCGGCAGGGCGGCGAGCACCCGCCGCACGTCGTCCATCCCGGCGGTCGAGCCGACCAAGTGCGTCCGATCGGCCGACCAGGCGGCGCCGTCGGAATCGACGAACACCGTCTGCGAGCCGAGCCGAAACCCGCCGGGCCCCATGCCGCCGGCGGCCGTGGTGTCGGTGACGGCGATCGCCCGCTCGAGCCCGATCGCCTTGAGCCAGGTGCGCAGGGCCGCGGGGGGCACGTGCACGCCGTCGGGAATCATCGTGATCCAGCGGAGTGCGTCGCAGGCGATCGCCCGGAGGATCACGTTGTCGTGTCGCGGCAGGACGTGCGGGCAGCCGTTGCCGAGGTGGGTGAAGCACCGCAGGCCGGCGGCACAGGCCCGCCGCAGCTCTTCCGCCGACGGGTCGCAGTGTCCGGCCGCCACCAGGATGCCCTGGTCGGCGAGCCAGGCGATCGTGCGGCAGTCGTGATCCCGTTCGGGAGCGAGCGTCACCATCCGCACGTGGCCCCGACCGGCCGCGACGAGCAGCCGCGCCTCCTCGACCGTGGCCGCGCGGGCGTGAGCTGGGGGATGGGCTCCCACGAAGCCCTTGTCGCCGCGGATGAACGGGCCCTCGACGTGGATCCCGACCAGCGTGCGGCACACCACGGGATCCTCCTCGAGGATCGTCGCCAGCCGCTCGATCCGGTGGACGAGCGCCGGGATCGAGTCGGTGATCACGGTGGCGAGCGCCTGCCCGCCGCCGCGGGCCGCGATGGCCACGCAGGCCGCCCGGACCTGCTCGGCCGTGAGGTCGTCGGCGCCGAAGTCGACGCCGCCGAAGCCGTTGAGCTGCAGATCGAGCGGGGCAGCTCCGCCGATCCCGTCGCGGCCGGTCTTGGCTGCGGTCGTCCACGTGCCGGCGAGAAGCGTTGCCGAGGGGGGATCGAGGTGGATCGTCGCCCGCGGGTGCGTCCGCAGGATCGAGGCCGGTACGGCGGGCGTCAGCGGCCCTTCGAGCGCGGCGCGGACGGCCGCCGCCTTCCGCGCGTCGGGCACGGCCGCGACGAGCCGCCGGCAGTCGAGGAGGCGGGGCACCGACATCGTGACCGCGCGGGTGGGCACGTCGGCGAGCGACGCGAACCAGCCCTCACCGACCTGCTGGCGGCGGCAGGCCTCGTCGAGCGCGACCACGAGGTACGGCTCCGTGGCCGCGAAGTCGGCCGGCGGATCGTTGAAGGCGAGATGGCCGTTCTCACCGATCCCCGCCAAGACCACGTCGAAAGGGCCCGCCGGCACGATCGTCGCCAGCCGGCGGCACTCCGCGGCCGCGTCGCCCTCGGCCCCGATCGGATGGAAGGCCGCCGGCGGCCTGGGGAGCCACGCGAGGAACTTCTCGTGGATGAAGCGGCGGAAGGCGGCCGGGTGAGCCGCGGGCAGGCCGGCATACTCGTCGAGGTGGAAGACGTGGATTCGCTCCCAGGCCAGATCCGTGCGGGACGCGAGCGCGGCGAGCGTCGTCGCCTGCGACAGGCCGGTGGCCACGACGAGCGACGCGGCACCGCCGTGGGCCAGGGCCGCGGCGAGTTCTCCGGCGGCCTCGTCTGCCGCCGCCCTGCCGAGGGCGTCGGCATCGGCGTGCAGGCGGACGATCATGCAACGGCCCTCACTCGGGAGCCACGAGGCCCAGATCGCGGAGCTTCGCCAGACACTCTTCCCGCTCGCGGCAGCGGTCGAGGCCCTGCCACGACGGATCCTGGGCTGCGAGGAAGGCGTCGTGCGAGGCGGGCACCTCACCGCTCGCCGCCAGGCGGCGGATCACCTCGCGGTCGAGCCGCGTCAGCCGCACCGCTTCCATCCGATAGTCGAGGAAGGCCTCCCAAACCAGCGGAAAGAGCGGGGCCACGATCTGGTGCCCGATCGTCTCGGCGTAGCGGCGGATCTCGAGTTGGGCGTGCGGATCCATCCGCAACGCGAGGAAGTGGAGCAGGTTGTGGAGGTCGATCTTCCAGTAGGCCTCGGTGTAGGTGGAGAGCGGCAGGTCCTTGCGGGCCTGCTCGCGGGCGATCCCCGCCGCGAGCCGCTCCTCGTAGACGCGGCGGGCCAGGGCCTGCAGTTCCTGCTCGGCCGCGGTGTGCTGGTGGCCTGCCGTGGGCGGCAGCGACCCGCCTGAGCCCTGCCGGTTGGTCGCGGCCTGCGATCGCCACTGGTCGTCGGAGGTGCCCTGCATGGCGTCGATGGCCAGCGAGTAGCGGGTGGAGTATTCGTTGACGCTCGCGGTCCGGTGCCGGATCCACTGCCGCCAGCAGTCCATCGGCACGCGGACGACGAACTTCAGCTCCGCCATCTCGAAGGGCGTGGTGTGGGCGTGCCGCAGCAGGTAGCGGATCAGCTGGCGATCATCGCTCACCTTCCGCGTGCCCTCGCCGTAGCTGACGCGGGCAGCCTGCACCACGCTGCTGTCGTCGCCCATGCAGTCGACGAGCGCCACGAAGCCGTCGTCGAGGACGGGCAGCTTCCTCCAGCGGAGCGACTCGACGAGGGTCGCGCGGTCGGGCTGGGCCGGAGTCGGGGGAGCGGAGGAGGCGGTCATGCGGCTCTGGCCCTGGAGGCTGAAAAGCCCACAGGATGCGGGAGCCGCCCAATGCGGTCAATCCTTCGCCAGCAACTCCTGCAGGAGCGTGGCCAGTTGGCGGGCGTCGTCGGAGCTGCGGATGTGCTCGATCCGCGACTTCGGCACCCCCAGCTTCTCGAGCGACCCGGCCACGCTCTCCCAGAGCTTGGCCCGCTTCTTGCCCTCGGCCAGATACAGGTCGGTCACCTGCTCGCCAACCCGCTGGAGGAGCACGGTGTCGAGGTTGTCGTAATACCGCTTGACGATCGACTGCTGGTGCCGGGTCAGCTGGGCCATGGCCGGGTGCTCCGCGATTCGGGCGGCCGGCCGGCCGTCTGGCCGCGCCCCGCCCGTGCGGCTACAGTATCGGCCGGAAAACCGCATCCGGTCGAGAGAATTCCATGCCCACCATCACGTTCACGAGCGAAAAGAAGGAAATCCAGGTTCCGGCCGGGGCGAATCTCCGCACCGAGGCGCTGCGGGCGGGCGTGCAGCTCTATCCCGGGGTGCACAAATATCTCAACTGCCACGGCCTGGGGCAGTGTGGCAGCTGCCGTGTCCTGATCACCAAGGGCATGGAGAACACGAGCCGCAAGGGACTCCTGGAATCGGCCCGGCTGGCCGTATCGCTGGCCGCGATCGGCAACGAGCAGACGATGCGTCTGGCCTGCCAGACCCGGGTCAACGGCGACATCACCGTCGAGACCAAGCCGCCGCTGAACCTGTTCGGCGAGAATTTTTTTAGTTAGCTTCGCGGCCATCCATGGCCCGCGAAGCTAAGGCGAGGCGGAGGGCAAGCCAAGGTTGCCCTCGCCTCGCGGCTGCTCGCACTTCCGGGCTCGCAGGGCCGCCGCGGAGCGGCGGCCATATTCCGCGGGCCAGAGGCCCGCGGCTACTTCCCGCAATGGATTGCGAGGGGTTGCCCGTGCCAATCGAGCGGCGTTGATAGCGAGCGCAGGCAGGATGCCGGAGCGAGCTAGCATCGAGCGACCGGAGGGCAGGATGCCCGCAGGGAGCGTCCGGCGAGATGGCACGGGCAACCCCGAGCCTGCACGATGCAGGGTCCGTGTAAACGTCCAGCGAGAGGCCATGGGCAACCCCGAGCCTTCTGCACCCGCGATGCCCGGTCCGGTAAGATGCCTCCATGAAGGAAGTGATCGCCGTCGTGAAGCCGTTTCTGGCCGAGCGGGTGCTCGAGGCGCTCAAGCTCGCGCCGCTCGAGGCCTGTACCGTGCGGGAGGTGAAGGGCTACGGGCGGCAGAAGAGTTATCTCGACCAGTACGGCGAGAGCGAGTATTCGCTGGCCTTTCTCCCCAAGGTCGAGATTCAACTCTGGGTCGAAGACGCCCGGGTGGCGGAGGTGATCGAGCGGATCACGGCCGCCGCCCGCACCGGTCGGATGGGCGACGGCAAGATCTTCGTGCTGCCAGCCACCGAACACGGGCCCGGGGTCGGGAGTTAAACCGGGCCCAGGATTCCTGCACGAGAGGCGGGTTTTACCTGGGCGGCGCAGGCCGATTGGAGCCAGCCCCCGGCTCGGCGGTACACTCTGCGTCCCAGGCCCGTCGGTGCCACAACCCCTACGACCCGCAAGGTTTTCCATGCCGAGCTCCCGGAACCGCCAGTCGAACCCCACTTTGAGCCGGTCTGCCGGCATCCTGCCGCTCCTGATTGCGGCGATCGTCGCCGGCCGGGCCGCCGCCAGCGAACTCGAGCCTCTGGCATCGAATCCCCTGGGGATCCCGCCCGCCTTCGAGCCGGTCAGCGACAGCCGGCTGGTGACCGCGGCCGCCAAACTCCGCGAGGCGATGGGCCCGCTCGATACCTGGCTGAGCCGAAGCCGGAGCGGTGAAGGCTGGCGGACGTATCTCGACTGGCCGGCGCTCCAGCAGCAGGCGGCCTCGGCTCAGAACGCCGACGTCGACACGCTCGCGCGGCTCTATCGCCGGCTCGACTCCGGGGCGGAGGGGCTCGAACTCGCTCGATTTGCCGCCGTGCGGCGGGCGGTGGGCGGCTATCTCGAGGCCGTCGGCACGGCCAAAAATCCGAAGGCCGACGAGGTCTATGGCCGACGGCTCGACCAGCTCGCCGCCGCCGTGGCCACCGCGGCAGCCGCGGGCACGCCCGAGCCGCTCGAGCCGGTCGGCCCGATCCTGGCCCGGCTCGAGGAGTCGGGGCAGGGCGCGGGTTTGGTCCAACGGATTCGGCGTGCGGTGGGTCGGCCCAATCTGCTGCTGGAGGTGGACGAGAGCCTCCTCGCCCGCAGCGTGAACCGCGCGGTGGACGAGACGGCGCCGGTGAACGACGTCGTGCTGGGGACTCGGGTTCGCGGCACCGGTCGCACGACCGGGTTCGTGACGCTCGATTTCCAGCCGTCACTCGACCGGGCCGTGGTCGATCTCCGACTCGACGCCACCAACCACTCACGGACCAGGGGCGGCCAGGGGCCGGTCACCGTCCACACGCTGGGCACGACCTCGATCAACGCCTCGAAGCGGGTTCTGATCGACGAGCAGGGGGTGACGGCGCTCCCGGTCGAGGCCCAGGCCGACGTCGACACGAAGACGGCGGGGATCGGCGTGAGCGCTCCAATCGGCAAGCGGATCATCCGCAAGGTCGCCAGCCGCAAGGTGGCCGAGATGCGGCCCCGGGCCGAAGCGATCTCCGCCGAGCGGGCCCGCGAGCGGGTCCGCAGCCAGTTCGAGGCCCAGACGGCCGAGCCGATCGCCCAGGCCTCGCGGGACTACCAGACGAAGTTCCGCCAGCGGCTGCTGGATCGCGGCTGGTATCCCGAGATGCTCCACCTCAACACCGATGACCGACGGATGTACGTCACGGCCCGCAAGTCGCTCGCCGACCAGGTTGCGGCCTTCAGCCAGCCGCCCGCCATCGACACCGACGCCGTGCTCTCGGCCCGGCTTCACCAGTCGTTCTTCAACAACCTCGCCGAGCAGGAGTTGGCCGGCCGCACGCTCACCAAGGAGCGGCTCGAGGCGGAGCTCGTGAAGGCCGGCCGCACGATGCCCGATTCGCTCGAGAACGAGCAGGACCAGCCGCCCTGGTCGATCACGTTCGCCAAGCGGCGGCCGGTGGAACTGAAGGTGGGCGACGGCACGGTCCGGCTGACCGTCCGCGGCAGCGGCTACACCTCGGGCGACCGCGAGTTCGATGCGATGGACGTTTGGGCGACCTACCGGATCGAGTCGGAGGCGGGTCGCTATCGGCTCGTCCGCGACGGCGACGTGCAGATCTACCCGCCCGACTTCGTGCCCGGCGGCGGCAAGAAGCTCTCGATCCAGCAGACCTCGCTGCGGGGCATCCTTCAGAAGCGGTTCAACAAGGTGTTCGACGAGGTGATCGAGATCAAGTCGCTCGAGCTGCCCGGTGAGCTGGCCTCCGCCGGCCCGCTGCCGCTGGAGCAGCTCGAGGCCCGCAAGGATGGCTGGCTGGCCGCCGGCTGGCGGAAGGCCGATCCGGTGGTCTATGAGGCGTTCGTGAGCGGGGAGTCGTTCTCGACCGGACCGATCATCCACGAGCAGGTTATCCCCGGCGAGGTGATCATCGAGGAGCGGGTGCTGTCCGAGGAGCCCGTGGTCCACGGCGGCGTGATCTTCGAGTCGCCCGCCGAGGGCGGTGGCGAGACGGGCGCGCTCGTGCTCTCGCAGCCATGACGCCCGCCGAGCTCCGTTCCGCGATCGAGATGGCGCTCGCGGGCGAGTGGGACGAGGCCCACGGGATCGTGCAGGCCGACGAGGCCGATCCGACGGCCTGTTGGATCCACGCGGTGCTCCACAAGATCGAGGGCGACTCGGGCAACGCCCGCTACTGGTACGCCCGCGCGAACCGGCTCGACTGGGTGAAGCGCGACGCGGTCGAGGAACTCGCCGCGATCCGCGACGCGTTGCCTACGTAGGGCCGTCACGCCGCGATCCGTCGTCCTGCGAGGGCTCGGGGTGGCCCAAGGTTCCGCTTAACGTCCAGTCGTGGCCGGCACGACCGGTGCGATGGGCCGCACCCAGATGCCGCGGAACTGCACCGGGTTGCCGTGATCCTGAATCCGGATTGGCAGGGCGTCAGGGTGCGGCTTGTAGGCCGGGGGCTCGTGCCACTGGGTGCTCCCCTTGATGACGGTGTCAGCGTGGATCGCCACGCCGTTGTGGATCACGCTCACCCGGCCGGGCTTGGCGACCAAGCCGTCGGCGGTGAACCGGGGCCGCGTGAACAGGATGTCGTAGGTCTGCCA
>CAMCPF010000069.1 GCA_945876515.1 Candidatus Kuenenia stuttgartensis | reverse complement strand
TGGCCCCGCGGCATGATCCCGACGGTGCCGCAGAACACGAGTGGGTTGCCGAGGTAGCCGGGATGGAAGGCGACGGCGCCGGCGATCGTGGGGATGCCCATCCGGTTGCCGTAGTCGCGGACGCCCGCCACCACGCCGGTCAAAAGCCGCCGCGGCGGGATCACGCCGGGGGGAATCGCGGCGGCCGGCGTGTCGGGCGGGGCCACGCAGAACACTTCGAGGTTGGCGATCGGTTTGGCCGCCAGGCCCGTGCCCAGCACGTCGCGGATCACGCCGCCGAGCCCCGTGGCCGCGCCGCCGTAGGGCTCGATCGCCGAGGGGTGGTTGTGGGTCTCGACCTTGACGCAGATGTCGTGGTCGCCGTCGAACCGCACCACGCCCGAGTTGTCACGAAACACGCTCACGCACCAGTCGGCGGCGCCGAGCCGGCGGCGGACCTCCTGCGTGGCCGCGAACACCGTCTCTTTGAGGAGGTTCGCGTAGCGGACTTCGCCCGCCGGTCCTTCGTGGGCCACGGGGCTCGTGAGCGTCTTGTGGCAGCAGTGTTCGCTCCAGGTCTGGGCGATCGTCTCGAGCTCGATCTCGAGCGGGTCGCGGCCGAGGGAGCGGAAGTGGTCGCGGACGGCCACGAGCTCGGCCACGGAGAGCGCCAGGCAGCGGTCGCGGGAGAGCCTGGTGAGCGCGGCGTCGTCGAGGCCTTCGAGCGAGACCGGATGGCTCGCAAACGACCAGCTGCCGCCGCCGGCGAGCGACGTGAGCGTGAGCGGGCCGACCACGACGTCGTGGATCGCGTCGTTGGCCAAGAGCCGGCCGGCCAAGGCCGCTGCGGCGGCGGGCTCCATGGCAGGCAGCCAGTATTTCTTGAGGCTGCGGACGGCCAGGCCCTCGTGGCCGAGCATCACGAGCGCCTCGGCGGCCGTCAGGCCCGCGGGATCGGTCACGCCCGGCCGCGGCAGCACGTGTACCACCGTCGGCAGGCCATCGCGGGCCGCCGTCAGGCCTGCGGACCCCACCTCGGCGGTGAGGGAGGTCTCCGTGACCGGGTCGGCGAGGAGTACCGCCGCGATCCGCTCGATCTCGGCCCGGGAGACATTTCCCTCGACGAGCCAGCCGGCGGCCGTGCGGGCGGCCGTGCAGCCCGTGAGGCCGAGTTGGCCCGCGGCCGCCACCAGCTCGCCCGCCGCGTGATCGGCCTGGGCGTCGGTGAGCGAGACGTCAACTTCCCAGAGCATCGCGGACATCCTTGGCGCGGGAGAGGAGGGTGATCAAGCGGCGGCGGTCGCCCGCCTCGACGGCCGCCAGGATCCGCTCGGCGGCGGTGGCGATCCGGCCGAGCGCCGTCCCGACGGGCCCGGCGTTGTCGAGCAGAATGTCGGCCCAGAGTTCGGCGTCACCGGCGGCGATCCGGGTGGTGTCCCGCCAGCCGCCGGCCGTGAAGGGCAGAGAGGCAGGGGGCGTGGCAGCCGCGATCGCCGCGGCCATTACGTGGGGCGCGTGGCTGGTGGCCGCCACGATCCGGTCGTGCTCACGGGGGCTCATCAGGAACACGGTGGCCCCGACCGCCGCCCAGAACTCACCGATCGCGGCCACGTCGTCGGGCGGTGTGGCGGTCGCGGGCGTGACCACGGCGACGCGGCCGGTGAACAGTTCGGCGTCGGCCGCCTCGGGCCCGCGGCGGTGGCTGCCGGCCAGCGGATGCGAGCCGACGAACCGGCCGCGGCGGCTCTTGCGACGCTTCTCCCAGGCGGCCACGATCGAGGTCTTCGTGCTGCCGGCGTCGGTGACGAGCGTGCCGGGGCGGACCACCTCATCGACCACCCCGAGCAGCCGCGGGATCGACTTCACACCCGTGGCCACCACCACGAGATCAGCCTCGGCCACGGCCGCGGGATCGAGCGCCGTCTCGGTGATCGCGCCGGTGCGCCGGGCGGCGTCGAGTGACGCCTGGGAGCGGCCCACGCCGATCACCCGCCGGGCGAGCTTGCGCGCCAGGAGCGCCCGCCCGAGCGAACCACCGATCAGGCCCACGCCCACGATCGCGACGGTCGGCCAGTGGACATTCATGGGCGGCGGGGTGACGGGGCAGCAACGACGGACGGCGTTCTACCAGATGAATCGCGAGGGTGTTAGAACCACGCGGCGGCGGCCGGGAAGAGCGGGCCGGCTCCGCCCGGGCCAGCTCGCCGGACGTTCGCGTTCGGCATCCTGTCTGCGCCCGGCATGGGCTCCCTCTGCGACACCACGATGCGCCAGCGCCGCCTGTCCGATGGCCTGCTCGCCGACGTGCTCGGCCGGCTTGCGATCGCGCTGGCTGCCGGCGTGGACATCCGCCGGGCAGTGGCCTCCGAGGCTGCCCGAGTGCCGGGCCGGTGGCGAGGCGTGTTCGAGCAGGTCGCCGCGGGCGTCGCGGCCGGCGAGCCGCTCTCGGCGGCGCTCGGCCGCGCGGAGGGTGCCGTGTCGCCGGCGGTGCTCGGAATGATCGCCGTCGGGGATCGCACGGGCCGCGATGCCGAGACGCTCGCCGCGGTGGCGGCGTCGCTGACGGAAGCCGTGGCTGCCAGGCGATCGCTTGGTGCGGCGCTCCTGCCCGCGGCGGTGCGGCTCGCGGTGGCGCTGGTCGTGATCGGCCTCTTGATCCTGCTGGCGGGGCTGCTTCGCGACCTCGACGGCAAGCCGCTCGACATCCTTGGCCTCGGCCTGGCGGGCCCGCGCGGCCTGGCTGTGTACGGCGGCTTCCTGGCCGCGGCGACGCTGGCGGCCGTGACCGCGCTGCCTGCGCTCGTGAGGAGCTGGCAGGCCCGGGGCGCCGTGCGGCGGCTCGTGGAGCGCCTGCCTGTGGTCGGCCCGGCGGCGCGGGCGGCGGAGGCGGCGCGGTGGTGCCGAGCCGCAGCACTCGCCGCCGGTGCCGGGATGGACGTCGGCAGCGTGGTCGCGATCGTGTCACAGGCCGCACCGGGGCTGGCCCGGGATCCCGACACGATCACGGCGCAGCTCCGCCGGGGCGCGTCGCTCGAGGAGGCGCTCGCGACCGGGGGCGGGTTTCCCCGGGAGGTGCTCGAGGCCGTGGGGCTCGGAGAAGCCAGCGGCACCACGGCCGAGTCGCTTGGACGGCTGGTGCCGGTGTTCGAGGACCGGGCCCGCCGGGGGTTTGCGGCCGCTGCGCAGGCGCTCGGTTGGGCGGCCTGGGGGGCCGTGGCAGGGTTGGTCATCCTGCTCGTGTTCCGCGTCATGGGGGTCTATGTCGGTATCATCGAACAGGCGGGGCGGCCGCTGTGAAACGGTGGGCGTGCCGCCGACTCGTGCCGGCTGGGTGCAGCGGCACCGCCGAGATGGCCGAAACCCCCGACATGCCCATGCCACCACGCTGCCGGACGACCTTCGACACGGGCTGCCGACCTGCAAGCCGTCCGCGGCTGCCGGCCGCCCTGGCCGTGGTCGCGGCCGCGATCCAGCTGGCAGCGGTTGGGATGCCGGTCTCCGCCGAGGAGCCGGCCCCGACCCAGGCCGAGCGGATGGCCGCCCTGGGCCTGATTCGGTACCGCGGCGCGTGGCGCACGCCGCAGGAGGTCGAACTCATCGAGCGGAACGAGGCGGCCACGACCGCCGCCAAGCAGTGGAACACCAAGCTCGCGCGGCTGCGGCAACGGCTCGATCAGCCCGCCGCCGCCGACCGGGCCGCCGAGGAGCTCCGCGAGATTTCGGATCCGCTGGCGGTGGCCGCGGTGGCGGCCGCGCTCGCCTCGGAGCCGGTGTTCGCGGTCAGGCGGGCCTATGTCGAGGCGCTCTCCCACATCCGCACGCCGGACGCCGTCGCCACGCTGATCGGCACCGCCCGCGACCATCCTGACCGCGAGACCCGGTTCGCCGCGGTCGACCGGCTGCTGGTGATCGGTCCGCACCAGGCGGTCTCGCCGCTGGTGGCGGGGCTCGCCAGCGCCGACAACGCCCAGGTCAACCGCTCGGCCGAGGCGCTCGGCCGGCTCGGGCTCCCGGAGGCGATCGAGCCGCTGATCGCCGCGTTGGAGACGAAGCACCTGACGGCGACCGGTGGCGGTCAGCCGGCCGGCTCCACGAGCGCCACCTTCACGCCCGCCGGTGGCGGCCTCGCAATGGGGGGCGGCCCGAAGCCGAAACTGGTGGCCGTGCGCAACGACCGCGTGCTCGAGGCGCTCGTGGCGCTGACGGGCCAGAACTTCGAGTGGGAGGCCGCCGCCTGGCGGGCCTGGCTGGCCAACGAGCGGGCGCTGCCCGCCGGATTCGACCCGCGTCGCAGCTGAAGGAACCCGCGGCATGATGGACGCATGGGCGGCGAACTGGCAGATGGCGGTCACCGCCGCCGTCGTCGTGGGCACGCTCCTCGGGCTGTTGTTCATCCAGCGGGCCCCGGACATGATCATGTTCGGCGGCGTCGTGGTCCTGATGCTGACCGGCATCCTCGGCCCCGCCGAGGCGCTCCAGGGCATGGCCAACGAGGGCATGATCTCGGTGGCCGCGCTGTTCATCGTGGCCGCCGGCGTGGAGCGGACCGGGGCGCTGGCCGTGATCGTCGAGCGGGTCCTGGGGCGGCCACGGTCGCTCTCGGCGGCCCAGTTCCGCACGATGGTCGGCCCGGGCATCGTCTCGGCGTTCATGAACAACACGCCGGTCGTCGCCCTGCTCGTGCCCGCGATCCGCGAGTGGGCCCGCAAGAACCGGCTCAGCGTCTCGAAGCTCTTGATGCCGATGAACTCCGCCGTCGTGCTCGGAGGCCTGTGCACGCTGATCGGCACGAGCACCAACGTGATCGTCGCCGGGCTGGTGGAGGACCGGATCGGCGCGGGCCTGGAGCGACCCTGGGGGGTGCTCGACCTCACCTGGGCCGGGATTCCGGCGGCCTGGGGCGGCCTGCGGGAGTTCACCGGGCCGCTCGGGATGTTCGACATCACCTGGCTGGGCGTGCCGCTGTTTATCGTGGGCATCGTGTACGGGCTGACGGCCAGCCGCTTCCTGTTGAAGGACCGCCGCCCCGCCGTGAGCCGCAGCGACGATCCCCGGCAGTATTCGTTGGAGATGGTCGTCGAGCAGGGCAGCGGCCTCGTGGGTCGCACGATCGAGGCGGCCGGCCTGCGGCATCTCGACGGGCTGTTCCTCATGGAGATCGACCGGGATGACACCGTGATCGCGGCCGTCTCGCCCTCGGAGCGACTCCAGGCGGGCGACCGACTGGTGTTCGTGGGGGTGATCGACTCGGTGGTGGAGTTGCAGAAGGTCCGCGGCCTGCGGCCGGCCACCGAGCAGGTCTTCAAGCTCGACGACCCGCGGAGCGAGCGGCGGCTGATCGAGGCGGTCGTCTCCCCCACCTGCCCGCTGGTCGGCCGGACGATCCGCGAGGGCAACTTCCGTTCGACCTACGGCGCCGTGGTGATCGCGGTGGCCCGCGATGGCGAGCGGCTGCGGATGAAGATCGGCGACATCACGCTCGAACCCGGCGACACACTCCTGCTCGAGGCCGGCCCCGCATTCCTCGAGCGGCAGCGGACCAGCCGCCACTTCTACCTCGTGAGCGAGCTGCAGGACGCCGCCGCGCCCCGGCACGACCGGGCCTGGATCGCCTGCACGATCCTCGCCGGGATGGTGCTCGCGGTGGCGCTGGATCTGCTACCGATGGTGGTCGCCGCCCTGGCGGCCTGCGGGCTGATGCTGGCCACGCGGTGCCTCTCCTCGACCGAGGCCCGGCGGGCGATCGAGTGGGAGTCGCTGCTCCTGATCGCCGGCAGCTTCGGCGTGGCCCAGGCGATGCAGAAGACGGGGCTGGCCACGGCGATCGCCGAAGCGACCGTGGCGGCCGCGGGAAACAATCCGCTCCTGGTGCTGGCGGCGATCTACTTCGTCACGATGATCACGACCGAGCTGCTGAGCAACAACGCCGCCGCCGTGCTCAGCTTCCCGATCGCCTGGCAGACGGCCGAGCAGCTCGGGGTGCATCCGCTGCCCTTCGTGATGGCGATCACGGTCGCGGCGAGCTGCGGTTTCGGCACGCCGATCGGCTACCAGACCAACCTCATGATCTACGGACCGGGCGGATACAAGTTCACCGACTACATCCGCTATGGCGGACCACTCAACCTGATCGTGATGGCGCTGACCATCGCCCTGGCCCCGCTCATCTGGCCGCTGTAGCACCCCTTTTGCGTCTGGCCGGGCGGGCAGCGTACGCTACAAGGTTGGCATCGGGCTTCCCCCGGGGCCACCGGTATGAACGAAATCCTCTTCCAATATTATCCGGTCCGGCTCACGACCTGGTTCTACCTGGCGTCGCTCCTGTCGATTGCGCTGTTCTTCAAGTTCAACCGGGTCTGGAGCGTCCGCAACCTCGACCTGCTCGGCCTGGTGCTTCTGGCCCCGGGATTGGTGGCGCTGGAGTACGTCGGGGAGACGGAGTCGGCCAAGATCGCGGCCCGGACGCTCGGCTTCTCGTGGATCTTCGCCGTCTCCGGGGCGTTCCTGCTGCGGATGCTGTTCGACTCGATGATGGTCCGCCGGCCGATGCTCGAGCCCAATCTCACCACCGGCGGGCTCGTGTTTCTCGGCTGCTCGCTCCTGGTGTTTCTCCTGGCCAACGTCATCAACTCCAAGCCCCACAAGGACGACGTCGCCAGCGCCGCGGCCGCCGAGCGGCTCGGGGCGCGGGCCGGGGCGGTCGACGCCGATCAGCTCGTGCGCTACGGGCCGGGCTATCCGCTGCTTTTTCTCCTGCCGCAGATCTCGACCCGCCAGTTTCTCGCCGGCGAAGCCCCGGCCGAGCCCGACGCCGCCGACGCCTCGCGGCGGCAGGTCCACGAGACCACCGCCCGCGTGATGGCGATCCTCTCGCAGTTGGCGATCGTCGCCGGGATGGTGTTCATCGGCTGGCGGCACTTCGACAACACCCGCCTGGGCATCGCGGCGGCCGTACTCTACCTGCTCATGCCCTACACGGCCTGGATGAACGGCAGCGTCGACCACGTGCTGCCCGGGGCGCTCGTGATCTGGGCGGTGGCGGCGTACCGCAACCCGATCCTGGCCGGCTCCCTGATCGGCCTGGCGATCGGCACGATCTACTATCCCGTGTTTCTGCTGCCCTTGTGGTGCAGCTTCTACTGGGAGCGGGGCGTGCGGCGGTTCGCCCTGGGGGTGGTGGCGGCCCTGGGGGCGCTGGTCGTGGCGCTCTGGCTCACGTCTCCCGACACCACCGTGTTTCTCGGCCAGCTGCGGCAGATGTTCGGCTGGATCTTCCCCAACGACGTGTCGCTCGAGGGCTTCTGGGCCTTGCCGTCGAGCGACGGCGTGTTCCGGCTGCCGGTGCTCGCCGCCTTCATCGCGATGATGGCCACGCTCGCCATCTGGCCGGCCCCCAAGAACCTCGGCACCCTGATGAGTTGCACCGCGGCCGTGCTGCTGGGCACGCAGTTCTGGAAGGCGCAGAACGGCGGCCTGTTCATGGCCTGGTGGCTGCCGGTGCTGCTGCTCGTGGTGTTCCGGCCGAACCTCGAGAACCGCGTGGCCCTGCTCGTGCTCCACGCCGACTGGTTCCCCCGCCGGCGGCCGACGCCGGTCGTCGATCGGGCTGCGTGACCGGGCTGGTGCGCAGCTCGGGGTCGCCAATGCCATCTCGCCGGACGTCTTGTGGAGTGGGCTCGGGGTCGCCCGTGCCATCTCGCCGGACGCTCGCTACCGGCATCCTGCCGTCCGCTCGCTCGATGCTGGCTACGCTTCGGCATCCTGCCTGCGCGTGCCAGCAACGCCGCTCGATTGGCACGGGCAACCCCTCGCGGCCCATGGAGACGATCTCCGGAATGCCGCTTGACACGGGCGACCCCTCGCGGAGCCTTTTATGGGCAGCGCGATAGGATGCATTCTGTATGACTTCAGAGGAGCCACGACGCATGTCTGCAGAAACCCCGGCCGAGCGGTTTTCCGGTTACTACGCCACGCAGCCCCCGTGGGACATCGGCCGACCGCAGGAGGCGTTTGTTGCGGCCTGCGACCTGATCGGCCCGCGGGTGCTCGACGCGGGCTGCGGCACGGGCGACCTCGCGATCTGGCTCGCCGGCCGAGGGCATGCCGTGACGGGAGTGGATTTTTTGGCCGGGCCGATCGAGATCGCACGGGCGAAAGCCCAGGCGGCGGGCGTGGTGGCCAACTTTCTCGAGATGGACGCGCTGGCGATCGGTGAGATTCCGGAAACATTCGACGCGGTCACCGACTGCGGGTTGTTTCACACCTTTGACGACGCCCGCCGCTCGGCCTATGTGGCGGCGCTCACCAGGCTGCTCGAGCCGGGGGCCCGCGTCTTCATCCTCTGCTTCTCGCCGGCCGAGCCGGGCGAGCACGGGCCGCGGCGGGTCTCCGAAGCTGAACTCCGCGCCGCCTTCGCCGTCGGTTGGGACGTGGAGGCGATTGAGCCGGCCCGGTTCGAGGTCGTGCCCGGGGTTCCGGGCGCGGAGTTCACGCCGGGCGGGGCCCACGCCTGGTTCGTGCGTGTGAGGCGGACGTGAGCGGCCTCCGACGTCGGAGCTTCAGGCCATCCGGCGGCGGAGCAGCGCGAGGCCGCCGAGGCAGCCGCAGCCGACGAGCACGAGGGTCCCCGGCTCCGGCACGGCGATCACGCTCTGCACCCAGGTGGCGTTGGCGGGGACCGACGACGAGTAGCTGACGGCCGGCTTGTCGCCCCCCGCGGCGCTCTGCAGCGTCCAGCTGCCGCCGACATCGAGATACAGCCCGCCGTAGTCGTAGACGGCCGCCTCAAGCGTCGGGCCCGACTGGGTCTCACGGACGTCCTTGGGCCCGACCGCATAGTTGATGCCACCCAGCTTCCAGACGCCCCCTTCCTGAAGAAAAACGGGGCCGCCAGAGTCGTTGGTGGCCAGCACGCCCTCGTTCACGCCGCCGCCCACGTCGAAGTCCCAGACGAGCTGGGTGCCGGCACCCGGCAGGCTGGTCAGGCTGTCGAGTGTGTTGGTGCCCCAGCTGCGGTTGCCGGTGAAGCCGCCCCACGTCCAGCCCTTGGCCTCGGTACCGTTGGGAAACCGTTGACCGATCACCTCCGTGTCGGTGCGTAGCCGGCCGCGGCCGAAGATGGTCATCGCCTGATTGGCCGTGAACGAACCGGCATACATGGGCACGATCTTGTCGCCCGGGAAGGTGCCGCTGATCTGGTAAATGGCCAGGTCGCTCGCCGGATCGAAGAAGGCGGCCGTCGTCGTGTAGCTCGTCGCGTCTGGAAACGTGATCGACTGGCCGGTGAGATTGCCGAGGTGCTTCGCCGTGACGAAGAACTGCGAGGCGACCGGCGTGCCGAGGAAGTCGCTGAAGTTGCCCACCTGGCCCCAGCGGGTCGCCAGGCCCGGATCGGTAGGGGCAGCGGTGTTTCCCGCCGCCGAGCCGTTGATGATGACGGCCGCCGCAGGGGAGGCCAGCAGGCCGCAGGCGAGGCAGATCAGGCCGCCCACGACCCGCCGTCGCAGGGGTGGACTCGCAAATCGGTAAGAAGGTGCTGGCTGGGCCATGGAGAGCGCGGGTCCTGCGAGGCCCTCGAACCTCTTTACTGTATGAACGGCCTGCACAAGGGGCAAACGGTCACGCCGCACGAGGGGGGCGGCGGGGCCGGGCGGTTGGGATACCTTGCTTGCCATGCGACTCTTTCCCTCCGACCGCTACCCGCTGCCGCTGCCGGAGGGGCACCGGTTTCCGGTCGCCAAATACGCCGCCCTCCGTCGCCGGCTCGAGGCGCATGCGGCGGCCGGGATCCCGCTCGAGTTCGTCGAGCCCCACGCGGCCACCGACGACGAGCTCGTGCGGGTGCATGACCGCGCCTACGTGGGGCGGGTGCTCGGCGGCACCCTCACGTCCGCCGAGATCCGCCGGATCGGCTTTCCCTGGAGCCCGGCCCTGGTCGAGCGGTCGCTGCGGAGCACCGGTGCCGCCGTCGACGCCGCGGCGGCCGCGCTCGCCGACGGCGCGGCGGCGAGCCTGGCGGGCGGCACGCACCACGCCGGTCCCGACTGGGGCGAGGGCTTTT
>CAMCPF010000068.1 GCA_945876515.1 Candidatus Kuenenia stuttgartensis | reverse complement strand
GCCGGAGGCGGCGCGGCACCCTCATCAGGGCCGGCCGGCTCTGGCGGGGGCGTTGGGCTGGTCGGCGGCGAAGCGTCGGCCGGCGTGGAAGCGTCGGCGTGCGGCAGCGCGGCCAGCCGGGCCACGACCTCCGCCGCGCGGTCGGGCCACGGACCGTCGGCTACCAGCGCGTCATCGGCCCCGGCGATCGTGCCGAGGAAGTCGATCGCCGCGAGGAGCACATCGGCGTGCTCGGGGAGGACGCGCACCGTCCCTTTGCTGGCCGCCACGAACACGTCCTCGAGCGCGTGGGCCACCTGCACGGCCGGCTCGAGGCCGATGATCCGGGCGGCACCCTTGAGCGAGTGGGCCGCCCGCATCATCGACTCGAGCGTCCGGGGTGAGCTGTCGAGCTGCTCGATCGCGAGCACTCCTGCCGCGAGCGCGGCGGTCTGCCCCTCCGCTTCGAGGCGGAACAACTCGAGCAGCGAGAATCCGCTCAGGTCATCGGCCATGCTCGCCTCCACTCATGTGGCCACCACCTGCCGAAGCGCCGCGAACAGCCGCTCCTCGTCGAGCACGGCCACGTCGCGGTCGCGCCAGGCGAACAGCGCGATCGAGCAGCGGGCGGCCGCCTGACCCACCGTGGCGGGCACCGGCCGCAGCACCGACCGCGGCACCCGCTGAACCCCGGCCACCTCGTCGGCGCCGAGCACCCAGCGTTCGGCTGCGCGGGGTCCCGTCCGCTCCACGACCAGCAGCCGCGGCACGGCGTCAGAATCGGTGTCCGGGCCCGCGGCGCCGGCGGCCGGCGGCGGCCGCGGACCGCCCGGCAGGCCGAGCAGGGCGTGAAGCGAGAGGCAGAGCTGGAGCTCGCCCCGGATGTTGACGAGCCCGGCGAGCGGCGTGCCGGCCCGATGCGGCACGCTGTGGATCCGACGGACCGGGGTCACCTCGACAAGCATGGTGGCCGGCAGGGCCAGCCACTCGCTCGCCAGCCGGAACACCAGCAGGCTCGTGCCGTCGGCCTCGAGCACCTCCTCCGGCTCCTCCAGGATCGCCCGCCAGGCGTCGAGGTAGCCCGGTGGCGCGGGGCGGTCGAAGAACCGTCGGGCCGCCTCGGCAAGCACGGGGCAGTTGCGGCAGTGGACGAACCGCTCGAGTTCGGGGCAGCTGCGGTCGCCCGTCACGCCGATCACCCGCCAGCATTCCGGCATGGGTGCCTTCACGGTGTCTGACCGCCCATGGTCGATCATGGCGCGGCCTCCTTGCGGGCCGCTGCGCGGGCAGCCGATTGCCGGTAGTGCGCGGCCATCGTTTCATCGCCCCGCCGCCGTGCGAGCAAGGCCAGCGCGAGGTGGGCCTCCTCATGGTTGCCGTCGAGGTAGAGCGTCTTGTGGAAGCAGCCCTCGGCCCGATCGAGGTCGCCGGCCGACTGATGGAGCATGCCCATCAAAAAGAAGAGCTCCGGGGCGGGGGGCAGCGTGGCCCGCTGCCGCTCGCAGTGATCGATGGCCTCGGCGAACCGCCCCTCGTTGGCCAGCCGCCCGGCCTCGGCGAGCACGGCCTCAAGTTCCGTCGGGCGGGTTCCGGCCGCGGCGGCCGCCGGCGGGACGGCGCGGGGCAGGGAGGGAGCCGACGGGGCCGCGGGCCGCGGCAGCGGGCTGCGAGCCACCGGCCTGGTGGTCGCATGCACGCCCCGCCGCAGGGCGAACACCGACGCGGAGCCGGCCGGGATCCAGTCGCCCTTCATGATCGGCGGCTCCGCCGCACCGAGCACGAGCAGCCCGTCGGCGGCCAGCAGCCGATCGAGCTGCACCTCGACCGCGCGGCGGGCCTCCGCGGTCAAGTAGATGAGCAGGTTGCGGCAGAAGATGACGTCGTAGGTCGGCCCGCCCGCTGCGAACGCCGGATCGAGCAGATTGGCCCACTCGAGCCGCACCGCCCGCCGGACCTGCTCGGCGAGCACCGCGTGAGCCCCGTCGGGCGTGAACCAGCGGTCGCGAAAGGCGAGGTCGGCGTTGCGGAAGGCGTTGGCCGAGTAGCGGCCCGCGGCGGCCCGCTCGAGCGCCCGGCGGCTGATGTCGATCGCGTCGATCGTGAACTGCTCGGCGGTCAGGCCGGCCTCGAACAGGGCCATCGCCACGGAGAAGGGCTCCTCGCCCGCCGCCGCGGGCGCGCACAGGATCCGCACGGGGGCGCGGCCGGGCACCGCAGTGCGCGTCACGGCGAAGTCGGCAACGAACTCGAACACCTGCCGGTCGCGGAAGAACCAACTCTCCGCGACGATCACGTCCTCGACGAGCAGATCCCGCGCGGCCGGGTCTGCCCGCAGGAGCCGGGCGAACGCGGCCGGGTCGTCGAGCCCGACCGCTTTCATCCGGCCGCGAATCGCCCGCTCCACGGCCGCCCGCCCGACGGTGGCGGCGTCGAGCCCCAGCCAGTCCCGCAGCAGCGACTCGATGTCGTCGAACCCGCTCATGACCCCACCTCGGCGGCCGCCGCCGCCAGGCCCGCGGTCAGTTCGGCTGGAAGCAGTTTATGGACGTCGATGACTTGGACGGTCTCCCCGCCGATCCGCAGGGCGCGGTCAAGGTACTCCGCACCGGGGAGCCGGAGCGGCGGCAGCATCGCCCCTGCCTCGTCGGCCGACCGGACAGCCACCACGTTTTCCGCGACCAGCCCGAGGCGGAGCGGCGCGGTTCCGCAGCCACGGTCGGTCCCGGGCTCGGCATCGATCTCCACCACGATCACCCGAGTGCTGAGCCGGGCCGCCGGCGGCGGTGCGCCGAGCCGCCGGGCCAGATCGACCAGCGGCATCAGCCGGCCGCGGTAGGTGAAGATGCCCAGCAGATAGTCGGGCGCCTGCGGCAGCGGCCGGGCGGGCACGAGTGGCAGCACCTCGATCACCTGCCGCGACTCGATCGCGTAGGGCTGGCCGGCGACGCTGAAAGTGAGCAGCTGCATGGTTCCTGCCGGGCGCCATCCCGCCGTGGCCGTCCGCGGCGTCAGATGGTGAACCGCGACACCTCCTCTTTCAGGTCGCCCACCGCCTCGCGGAGGTGGACGGTGGCGGCGTTGAAGTCATGGAGTGCGCCGGCTGTGCGATGAGCCCCCTCGGCCAGCCTGACCATGGCCTCGCGGATCTGGTCGGCGCCCTGGCTCTGGGCCCGCATGCCCTCGGTCACCTGGCCGAACCGCCCCGAGATGCCCTCGACCGCGGCGATGATCTCCCCGAGTTTGCCCGAGACGGCGCCGATCTCGCGCACCCCCGCTCGGACCTGCTCGGAAAACTTGTCCATCTCCATCACGCCCGCGGAGACGGCGTATTGCATCTCCTTGACCATCCGCTCGATGTCGAGCGAGGCGACGGCCGTCTGGTCGGCGAGCCGGCGGATCTCGCGGGCCACCACCAGGAACCCCAGCCCGTACTCCCCCGCCTTCTCCGCCTCGATGGCGGCGTTGATTGAGAGCAGATTGGTCTGGTCGGCGACCTTGGTGATCGTGGTCACGGCCAGATTGATGCTGGCGGCCCGCTCGCTGATCGCAGCCAGTTTCGTGCCGAACGAGGAGGTGCTCTCGGCGAGCGTGCGCATGGTCGTGTCCATGCCCGACAGGTCGGCGCGGCTGTCGGCGGCCATCGCCCCGGTGCGGCCGGCCATCTCGTTGACCTCGGTCATCGTCCGCACGAGTTCCTGGCTCGTGACCGAGATCTGCTTCACCGCCGCCACCGCCTGGCTGGTCGAGGCACCGTAGTCGTTGATCACCTGCTGCTGCTCGCTGGCCGTCGCCTGGATCGCCGTGGCGGTGCTCATCAGGGCGACGGAGGAGTGCTGGATCCGGCCGATCAGCCCCCGCAGATCGCGGGTCATCGTCTCGATCGACTCCAGGAGCGCGCCGGTCTCGTCGTCGGTGGTGATATCGACGGCCGCCCGTAGGTCGCCGCCGGCCACCTGCCCGGCCACGGCCATGGCGGTGCGGATCGGGCTGGAGATGGTCCGGGCGACGACGAGGGCCGCGAGCGTGACCCCGAGGATCGTGGCCAGCGACAGCCCGATGATCGCCAGCCGTTGGAAGCGCACCAGCGCGTAGGCCTCGGCCGCGTCCTGCTTGACGAGCAGCCCCCAGCGGAAGCTCGGCAGGTAGCACCAGGCTCCCACGCCCTCGACGCCGCGGTAGTCGATGAGCGGGCCGTATCCCCGCGTGCCTTCGGCAGCCTGCTGAATCGCGGTCGCCTCCCGGCCGGTCAGGGGAAGCCGCAGGCGAAAGGCGGCATCCCGGGCATGCCGCAGCGGGGTGGTCACGAGCACCGCCTCAGCGTCGAGTTCGGCGGCCACGATCTCGCCGGTCTCGCCCAGGCCGCTGAAGTCGGAGAGCGTCTGCCAGATCCGCTGGGGATCGAGGCCGAGGGCGAGCACGCCGGTGAGCCTGCCCTCGTCGAGCACCGGGCAGGTGACGAAGGCCAGCGGCAGGGGAGCCGAACCGTACCGCTCGAAGCCGCCCAGATCCGACTGCAGCAGCGTCTTGGCGCGATCGAAGCCGATCGCAAGCTCCGAGTCGGCGAGCGGTCCGGCCACGAGCGACGTGCCGACCGGAATCGCGGGGTCGAGCGAGAACAACACCCGCCCCGACGAGTCGATCAGCAGCAGTTGCTCATAGTGGAAGGCCTTGGCGGCGTAGGCGAGATAGTCGGCCTGATCCTCGGCGGCGACCGCGGGGCGACCCGGCGGCGCCGCGGCGAGTTCGCGAACGGCCCGCACGATCGACGGGCCGCGGGCCAGGGCCGCGCCGTCGCGAACCCGCTCCGCGGCATAGGCCTCGAGTTCGCTCGCCTTTCCGGCCGCGGTCTGGACGAGCGTGTCGCGAACCGCCCGCTCGAACGCCGACGTCGCGATCCGGGCGGTGATCGCCGTCAGGATCGCGCAGGGGATCAGCGCGATCACCAGGAACCAGAACAGCAGGCGTCCGGCAATCGAACGGCGGATGCCCGCCGCCTGCGAGGCGTCGTTCATCATCGGCCGCCTCCGGGTGGGGCCGTCGGCCCCGGATTGCTCCAGCCGCCGCCCCAGCCCCGGGCGAGGTCGGAGACGAACTGCTCCCATTCGGAACGCGAACGGGAAATCGGAAAGGGCATCGGACGCACGGGCGTACGACTGCTCCAGACGACGTCCGCCTGGCCGTCGCTCCGGATCCGCCCGATGAACACCGGCCGCCAGGTGTGCTGCGTCTCTGGATCGACGGCAATGATTCCCTCGGGGGCGTCGAGGCTCTGGTGGCGGAGCGCCGACCTCACCAGGGCGACGTCGGCCGTCTCGGCCTCGCGGACGGCGTGGGCCCAGAGTTGCACGCCGTTGTAGGCCGCCACCAGCGGATCGCTGGTCGTGCGGGTGGCGCCATAGCGTTGTTGGAAGGCCCGGACAAAGCGGACGTTCTCGGGACGATCGAGGCTCTGGAAATAGTTCCAGGCCGCGTAGTGGCCCGCCAGGTCGGCGGCCGCGCCGTCCTGCAGTTCGTTCTCGCCGATCGCGAAGGTCATCAGCGGCGTCGTGGCCGGATCGATTCCGGCGGCACGGAGGGCCCGGGCGAACGGCAGGGCGTTCGCCCCCGTGACGCTGCTGAGGATGACGTCGGGCTTGGCGGCGGCGATCTGCCGGGCCACGTCGTCGCAGGTGGCGGCGGCGAAGGGGAGGTAGGCCTCGCCCGCAAGTTCGGCGTCGAGGCTGGCGAGTTGATCCTTGACGATCTCGTTGACGCAGTGTGGCCAGACGTAGTCCGTCCCCACGAGGAAAAACCGCCGCGCGCCGAGCGTCGCATGGCACCACTGCACCGCCGGCGTGATCTGTTGGTTGGGTGCGGCCCCCGTGTACACGATGTTGGGCGATTGCTCGAGCCCCTCGTAGGCCATGGGGTAGACGAGCAGGTGGTTGGCGGCCTCCACGACGGGCAGCACCGCCTTGCGACTGGCGCTGGTCAGGCAGCCAAAGATCACCACGGCCCGCTCCTGCCGGATCAGCCGCTCGGCCTGGCGGGAGAACGTCGGCCAGTCGGAGCCGCCATCGGCGATCACCCAGCGGACCGGCCTGCCGAGCAGGCCTCCGGAACGGTTGATCTCCTCGAGGGCAAGCACCTCGGCGTCGATCATCGCCTGCTCGCTCTGGGCCATCGGCCCGGTCTGGGAGTGGAGGATGCCGACCACGATCGGCCGCCGATCCACGAGCAGGCGATCGATGAGCAGCCACGCCGCCGCACCCAGGGCGAGCAAGGCCGGCAGCACGAGCCAGCCGGGCCAGCGCCGCGGGGCGGGCCCGGCCGCCGGCCGCGGAGGCGGAATGCTGGGAGCGGGCATGGGCATGGGCGGTTCAACGGGCCGACTGCGGCAGGGCAGCCCGCGCGGGCCGCTCCTCCTGCAATCTTTGTCCATCTTTCCCGACCGGGCGAACGGCTGGTCGGGAAGCCGTAAAAAAGCGACCGCGCCGGGGGGAACCGGGCCGCTCGGGCCCTGCTCCAGCCCGTCTGAGGGTTACGTTCGTCACAACCGGATGGGTCGGTCCGGGGCGGCCAGCCGCTGGCATTTCCGCTGGCGACCCGGTAGTCTTGTTCTGGGTGGCTGGAGGTCGCGACGCCGAGCGGCGTTCGGATATCCCTGCGACGCCACGCCCAGACGTCCCTCAGGTCCATCGCGGCGTCCCTGGAGCAGCACGGATGAATCCGATCGCGGAACAGCGCGGGGTCGCGGGGGGTGCCAACCCGGCCATCGAGCGGATCATCGGGGTTTCGCCCTGGTCCCAGCAGGTCCGGCGGTCGATCGAGCTCGTGGCCGCCCACCAGTCGAGCGTCCTGATCATGGGGCCGAGCGGAACGGGCAAGGAACTGATCGCCCGCGCGGTTCACGCCTGCAGCACGCGGACGAAGAAGGCCTTCATCCCCGTCGATTGCGCGGTCACGACGGGCACGCTGTTCGCCAGCCACATGTTCGGCCATGTGAAGGGCTCGTTCACGGGAGCCACGTCATCGACGCTCGGCTGCTTTCGCGCAGCCGATGGTGGCACGATCTTCCTCGACGAAATCGGGGAGATGGAACTCGAACTCCAGGCCAAGTTGCTCCGGGTGCTGCAACAGCGGGTCGTGGTGCCGGTGGGCAGCCACGAGGAGCTGCCGGTCAACGTCCGCGTGCTGGCCGCGACCAACCGCGACCTCGCGGTCGAGGTCAACGAGGGCCGCTTTCGCGAGGATCTCTTCTACCGGCTGAACGTGGTGGCGATTCGGACGCTCCCGCTGCGGGAGCGGCCCGAAGACGTGCCCGTCCTCGCCGATCGCTACCTGGCGCAACTGGCGGCCCGGCACGGCATGCCGATGTGCACGCTCTCGCAGGAGGCGATCGATGTTCTCCAGCAGTACCCGTGGCCGGGAAACGTCCGGGAACTCGAGAACGTGCTCGAGCGGGCGGTGATGTTTTCGTCCGGCGATCGGATCGAGCCAGATGCCCTCAGCGGTCTGATGGGGACGGACAATCCCATGCCCGCGTCCCGCGGGGCCCTCGGGCAGTTGGCCGCGGCCGCCAGCAGTGGCGTCGTCTCGACCACGCCGCTCCCCGGCGTGTTTCGGGTGGAGCCGCGTATCGAGCCCGCCGGGCAGGCGCCCGTACCGCCGACAGCCGTCAGCACCGAGCAATGGCCGACGCTGGCCGACGTCGAGCGGATTCACCTGGAGCGGACGCTCGCGGCGTCCCTCAACAACAAGTCGCTGGCCGCAAAGTTGCTGGGCATCGACCGATCCGTGCTGCGACGGAAGTTGCAGCGCTACGGGATCCAAGACGAGACCGCCGACTGACGCCGACGGGCTTCGCCCAGGGTTGCAGTCGGGCGGATGCCGGCCGGGCGGTCGTCAGCCGGCTTTGGCCCGCACCGCGGGTTCCTCTTCCTCGGGCACCCGCAGCCGCAGCGTCGGGGCGGGCGGCGGGCGTCGTTCCTGGGAGAACCCGCGGGAGCCGGTGCCGAGAAACGCCTGGAGATGCGCGACCGACTCGCCGGCGAACTCGAGCCGGAGGGCCTCGAGCACCTCCCGCCAGGGCAGGCCGCGGCGGTAGATCGCCCGGTAGGCGGCCTTGAGTTCCGCGATGTCCTCGGCGGAGTGGCCGCTCCGCCGGAGTCCGACGATGTTCAGGCCGACGACGCAGGAACTCTGTCCGTCGAGCAGCATGTAGGGCGGCACGTCCTGGACGACACGCGCGTGGCCTCCGACCATCGCCAGCCGGCCGATGCGGCAGAACTGGTGGACGGCCACCGCACCGGAGAGGAAGGCCCGGTCCTCGACGGTCACGTGACCCCCGAGCAGGGCGGCGTTTGCGAAGATGCAGTTGTTGCCAACCGTCACGTCGTGGCCGAAGTGCGTTCCCGCCATCACGTAGTTGCGGTGGCCGACGCTGGTCGTGGCCTCGGGCTTCATGGCCCGATGAATGGTGACGTGCTCACGAAACACGTTGTGGTCGCCGATCACCACGCGACCGATTGCGGTGGGCCGGGCGACGTGCTGTGGTGCACCGCCGATCACGGTGTGCTCGCCGAACTCGTTGTGGCATCCGGCGACGACACCCGCCTTCACGACCGCGCCGCTGGCGAGCGTGCAGAAATCACCGACCTCAGCCCCATCTTCGATGATGGCGAACGGGCCGACCGTGACACCCACCCCGAGCCGAGCCCCAGGACTCACCACGGCCAGCGGATGGATGCTCACAGGAGTCCTTTCAAGTGGGCCGCGGGGATCTCAACCACCGCGGTGTCCGGGGTTATCGGCAGCCGGGTGGCCCGGATTCAATGCCAGTTTGGCGGGACCGGGTGATCTTGCCCCGCCTTGCCGGGCCAGCCACGCCCCGCGGATCACCCGTTTTTCCTCGTCGGCCAATCCGGCGGCCCGCCTTCTTTCTCGTCTCGGGCCGCGTATGATCCGGATCCGGGCCGGCGGCGGTGCCAGGGTGGCCCGCCTGAGCCCCTTCTTCGAGAGCACGACCACCGATGACACGGCAGGAACGGTATGCGGCGGCAGAAAAGATCAAGGACGAGGGAGACCTCGCCGGGGCGGTCGTCGCCCTGGAGGCTCTGGTCGCCGACGAACCGGACTTTGCCCTGGCCCACTCGGCACTCGGCGCCTGGTGCACCCGGCTGGAACGCCACCAAGACGCGGTGCGGCATGCCCGGCGGGCCTGCGAACTCGAACCGCGCGATCCGTTCAGTTACACGGCGCTGTCGGTCGCCTGCATGCGGGCCGGACTGATCGCCGAGGCCGAGGAAGCGCTGGCGAAGTCACGGATGCTCCAGGGCTGACGCCCGAACTCAGGCGCCCGCCGCCGTCGAGGCGCCCGCGGGTCCGAACTTCTCCTCGAGGAGCTTCAGCCGGTCGGTATCCTCCGGGGTGAGTCGCTGCGATCCGAGTTTCTCGCGGCGGGCCGCTTCGAGCGACTTGCGGGCTGCCGCCTCGTCGCCGCCGGCCAGTTCAGCCACTGCCAGATGCAGGTACTTGGCGGCTGACGGTGCGAGGATGGCCTCCTTGAGGTCGGCCACGGCGGCCTCGTGCTCGCCCTTGGCCAGCCGCACGAGGCCACGCGTATCGAGCAGGTCCGGCAACGGGCCGAGTTCCACGATGGCGGCGTCGATGAGGGTGGCGGCTTCGGCCGCCGTGGCCGGCTTGGCCAGATGGAATGCCAGGTTGTTGGACACGATGGCGGCCTGCGGCGCCGACAGGGTGCGACCGGCAAGCAGGTTGCGATAGATGGTCTCTGCCTCCGAGGGCCGGCCCTGCAGCGTCTGGAGTTCCGCTTCGATGAGTCGGATGACGACGCTGCCCGGGTCGAGCCGCTTGGCCTTGTCGATCCAGGGACCGATACGACCGGCGACCAGGGTCGCCGATGCGTCGTCGGTCTGGGATCGCAACACTTGGATTGCCAACGACAGGGCGCGTTCCAACGAAAGCGCGTCCCAGTTGGACTCGAGCAGATCGAGCGCCTCGTCGGCCCGCCCTTGGCGACCGAGGAACTCGACCCTGGCCTGGATTCCACCGAGCTCCAATTCGGCATAGCGTTCGAGGACGCGATCGGCGGCCTTGGCGAAGCCGAGGTCCTCCATGAGGCGGGCTACGGCCGCCAGTTGGGCCGGCTTATCGACCGGCACGGGTCCGCCCGGCATCAGCCGTTTGGCATACTCGATGGCCTTCTGGCGATCGTCTTCCGCGATCGCGATCTTCGCCTGAAGCGCGAGGGTGATCGCCGAGTCGGGCGAGTTCTTCTCCAGCCGCCGCATCCAGGTCTTGGCCGTCGAGGCCTCGCCGTGAGCGATCAGTTTCTCGATCAAGAGA
>CAMCPF010000067.1 GCA_945876515.1 Candidatus Kuenenia stuttgartensis | reverse complement strand
CCCTCCAAGAAACGACCGGAGCCACGCCATGAACCAGCCCGTCGCCCCAGCCGCAAGCCGCCCCATGCACGGATTCCCCTTCGAGCGAGTCTGCCTCCCGTCCCGGGCCGCGGCCGCAGGACTGCTCCCGGGTCTCCTGCTCTTCCTCCTGGCAACCGCGGGCCGGGCGGACGACACGGTCGTCCTCACCGACGGCAATCGGGTACGGGGATCGATCGTCAGCCTCGCCCCGGACTCGGTCGAGATCGAGAGCCGCTCCGGCATCGAGAAACTGTCGATCACGGAGATCCAGGAAGTGATGCTCGACGGTGAGCCCGAGAGCCTGGCCAGCGCCCGCACGCTGCTCCTGCGCCGGGACCCGCAGGGCGCGATCGAAGAGTTGGCCAAGCTCGAGCCGGCTGACATCAAGGATGCCGAGCCGCGAATCAGGGAGGAGCACGCATTCCTGAAGGTCGCCACGGCCGCTGGTGCCGCCACGGCCGCCGACGGCGCCGCCGCTGGCCAGGCACTGACCGAGTTTTTGACCCGCAACGCCCGCAGCCACCACTTCTTCGAAGGGCAGGAAATCCTCGGTGACCTGTACGCCAAGATGGGCAAGTATGCCGAGGCGGCCGCGGCCTACGGCGCGCTCGACCGCGGGCCGTCGGCCCTCCGGATCCGGTCCGCCGCCAGCAAGGCCCGGCTGCTGCTCGAGCAGGGCAAGCCGGCGGATGCGATCAAGGAGTTCGAGGCAGCCACCAAGATCCCGACCGAAGCCGGAGACTCGGCGAGCGCTGCCCAGAAGGGTGAGGCCCGACTGGGAATGGCCCGGTGCATGGCCCGCACCGGCAAGGCCGCCGATGGCGTGAAGGTGGCCCGTACCGCCATCCAGGAGGCCGATCCAGGAGACCGCGACCTGCTGGCGGCCGCCTTTGCGACTCTCGGCGAGTGCCAGCGGGCGGCCGGCGGCAAGGATGATGACGCGCTGATTTCCTTCCTCACCGTCGACCTCGTCTACAACACGGTGCCCGAACGGCACGCCGAGGCCCTCTACAATCTTGTCGAACTCTGGGAGGCCACCAAACAGCCGGAGCGGGCCCGTGAGGCGAGGCAGGCACTGGTCACCACCTACCCCGAGAGCCCGTGGACCAAAAAGCTGGGGGGCGGCGGCAAACCTTCGTGACCAGGGCCCCACATCCGCCAGGGGGCTTCCGCAGGCACCGGCTGCGAGGGTACGCTTCTGCCTCAGCCGGGTTTTCCACCGGATGAACACCGATTCCATTCCGAGGAGACGATTCATGCATGCGGCCGCAGGCAAAGGTTTCATGAGCGACGTCACGGCACCCTGGCGGCGGCTATCCACCGTGGCGGCCAGGGTGGTGCTGGCCGCCTGCCTGCTCGGAGCGTCGACGTTCACGGCCGCCTGTCTGGCTCCCAGCGTCGCGGTGGCCCAGGACGAAGCCGATGCCGAACTGGGTGCGGACGCGGGTGGCGATGCCGCCCCGAGCAAGGGCAGCAATCTGCTCGTCTACATCGCGGAGGCCTGCGGCTGGATCTTCGGCCCGGTGTTTCTCCTGCTCTCATTCATCCTCGTCGCCCTCCTCGTGATGTGCTTCCTCCAGATCCGCAAGGCGATCCTGCTGCCGCCGACCCTCTCGGAGCAGTTCGAACAGCACCTCGAGGCGAAGGAGTATCAGCCCGCCTATGAACTGGCGAAGAACGACGACTCGTACCTCGGCCACGTGCTGGCCGCAGGCATGGGCAAGCTGCAGACGGGCTACCCGGCCGCCCTGACCGCCATGGAGGAAGCTCAGGGCGAGGAGCAGATGAAGCTCGAGCACAAGATCAGCTACGTGTCGCTGATTGGCGCGCTCGCCCCGATGCTCGGGCTGCTTGGCACGGTGACGGGCATGGTGAGCAGCTTCAAGCAGATCGCCGACAATCCCGGCGTCGCCCCCAAGCCCGACCAACTCGCGGCCGGCATCTCGACGGCCCTGGTGACGACGCTGATCGGCCTCTGGATCGCCATTCCGGCGATCCTGTTCTTCCAGCTCTTCAAGAACTGGCTCGAGGAGATCAACTCCGATGCGTCCGAGGAGACGCAGCGGCTGATGTCGCGGTTCCAGGCCATGGGTAAGAAGTGAGCCCCCGGTCGCACCATCAAGCGAGCGAGCGATGAGCAGGAAGCGCAAGAACATTGGCGGGGTGGACATCGACATGACGCCGATGATCGACGTCACGTTTCAGCTGATCACCTTCTTCATGTTCACGCTCAACTTCACCGAAGCCGAGCAGGATCAGCGGATCCAGCTGCCCACCAGCCAGGTAGCCAAACCGGTGGAAAACTCCGACATCGAGCCGCTGACCCTCCAGCTGATGGACGACGGCCGGGTGATCTACAACGGGGAGCCGGTGGCGCTGGCCGCCCTGGGCGACTACCTCGAGAACGAGAAGGCCGTGATGCTGGCCGCGAGCAAGGAGCCCTCGGCCGCGACGGTCGTGGTCCGAGCCGATGGCCGCTCCCGCACCGGCGACGTGCAGCAGATCATCCGCAGCTGCCAGGAGAAGGGCTTCGACAAGTTCACCCTCCGGGCCGAGTACAAGGGTCCCTGACCCGACGCGGGGAGATTCCCATGGCCAAGCGCGAAAGCAAGCTCGCCGGCAAGATTCCGATCGACATGACGGCGATGATCGACGTCGTGTTTCAGCTCCTGACTTTTTTCATGCTCACGCTCAAGAGCGTGGTGGTGGAAGGAGACTTCAACATCAGGATGCCGCTCGGGGCCAGCGCCGGTGCGGCCGAGGAAAACCCGATCCCGCCCCTGATCCTCAAGATGAGCGCCGACGCCTCAGGCCGGCTGACCGGCGTGCAGATGGGGGGCAAGTCGATCGTGGGCCAGGATCTGCTCGGCGAGCTCGGCTCGGCCGACGCCCTGCTGGATCAGGCGATGGCCGCGGGTGCTGGCAACCAGGCGGCGATGAAGCAGGCCCGAAGGGCGAAGGAGTTGACCGCCCAAAAGCTCACTGCGGCCCTCCAGGCCCAGATCGTTGACACCTTCGGCAACGACCTGTCGCGGGCCGAGCTGACTGAACTCGAGCTCGACTGCGATCCGGGCCTGAAGTACGACCACGTGGTCAGCGCAATCACCGCGGCCAGCGGCATCCTGAAGGGGGACGAGGTCGTGCCCCTGATCCAGAAGATCAAGTTCGCCCCGCCGAAGAAGCAGAAGTAGGGGCGGGCCTGCCGCGCGCGGGCTCGGGGTTGGCCATGCCATCTCGCCGGACGCTCCCTACGGGCATCCTGCCCTCCGGTCGCTCGGAGGAAACCTCGCTTCGCCCTCCTGGGCTGCGCTCGGTTTCCTACGCCGCTCGATTGGCATGGCCAACCCCTCGCGGCCCATTGCCGGAGGTAGCCGCGGGCCTCTGGTCCGCGGAATCCGGCTTCCATCACGACCCGCATTCGGCGGAGCAGAGCCCCGCCGCCACAGTCGGACTCGTCTGAACACGCGCCGCGCGCCATTCCGCGCACGAACACGGCCGCCCGGAGGTGCGGACGGCGGCCGGGGCCGAAGGCCCGAGGGCCGCGAAGGCTGCAGGGGGCAGGGATGCCCCTGCAGCCGTGAAGCCAGCCCTACCGCCGCGGGTGGAACTGGCTGTGGATCGCTTTGAGCCGGCCGGCGTACACGTGGGTGGACCGCTGGGTGGTGGCGATGCTCGCGTGGCCGAGCATTTCCTGGACGTGCCTGAGGTCCACGCCGCCGGCCACGAGATGCGTGGCGAAGGAGTGCCGCAGGGTGTGGGGACCGATGCCGGGCGGGATGCCGGCGGTCGCGGCATGCTCTTGCACGATCTCCCAGATCCGCATCCGCGAGAGCCGGTTGCCGCGGGCCGAGAGCACCACCCACGATGGCTGGCCGCCGGCCCGGGCCGCGAACTGCCCGCGGGTGTGCTCCAGCCAGGCCGAAACGGCCGCCACCGCCCGCTTCCCGAGCGGCACCACCCGTTCCTTGCTGCCCTTGCCGTGACAGGTGCAGAAGGCCTCGGCGAGGTGCACGTCGTCGAGCCGCATCGCCGACACCTCCGAGGCCCGACAGCCGGTGGCGTAGAGCAGCTCCAGGACCGCGCGGTCGCGGCGGCCGGCGGCCGTCTTGGGATCGGGGGCGACGAGCAGCCGATCGACCTGACCCGGTGAGAGCGTGCCGGGGATGGCGTCGTCGGGGCGGCCGGGAGCGATCAGCTCCGCGGGGCTCTCGGTCACGATCCCCTCGAGCTGGAGAAAGGCGTAGAAGGTCCGGAGCGTGGCCCCCTGGCGGGCGATGCTGGCCCGGGCCAGACCCCGCTTGGCGAGCGCCGCGAGGTAATCGCCCAGGTCCCGCACCGTGAGCGACCCGGCCGCACGGCCTCCGAGCCAGGCCGCGAAGTCGCGGAGATCACGGGCGTAAGCGGCCTGGGTGTTGGCGGCCAGGCCCCGCTCGTGCCGGACATGGTCCAGGAACCGCTCCACGAGCAGGCTTGTGGCCTCGGGCCCGACGGTGACCGGCCCGGTGTCGAGGATGATCCGACGGGTGCGGGCCATGGGAACGGTCGGACGGGCTACGCGTCGTAGCCGAGGTTCGGAGCCAGCCACCGCTCCATCTCGGCGACCGGCATCCCCTTGCGGGCCGCGTATGACTCGACCTGCTCCCGCGTGATCCGGTCCACCGCGAAGTATCGGCTTTCCGGATGGGCGAAATAGAGCCCGCTGACGCTCGCCGCCGGCATCATCGCGCAACTCTCCGTAAGCGTCATCCCCGCAGCCCGCTCGGCGTCGAGGAGGGCAAACAAGCCCTGCTTTTCGGTGTGGTCGGGACAGGCGGGATAGCCCGGGGCGGGCCGGATCCCGCGATACCGCTCCTCGATCAGGTCCTCCGTCGAGAGGCTCTCCTCCAGGCCGTAGCCCCACTCCCGCCGCACCTTCGCATGGAGCCACTCGGCGAAGGCCTCCGCCAGCCGGTCGGCCACCGCCTTGGCGAGGATCGAGGAGTAGTCGTCGTGGTCGGCGTCGTATCGCCGGCAGAGTTCCTCGCAGCCGTGGCCGGTGGTGCACGCGAAGGCGCCGATGTAGTCGGCCCGGCCGCTCGACCGCGGAGCCACGAAGTCGGCCAGGGCGTGAAACACGTCCTGCCCCTTCCGCTCCCACTGCTGGCGGAGCGTGTGCACGCGGCCGAGTTCGACCGCGCGGCTCTCGTCGGCGTAGAGGACGACGTCGTCACCCTCGGAGTTGGCGGCGAAAAAGCCGTACACCCCCTTGGCCACGAGCGTGCCCTCCCGCGACACCTCGTCGAGCATCGCGACCGCATCGCGGTGGAGCTTCCTGGCCTCCTCCCCCACGACCGGGTCGGAGAAGATCGCGGGATACTTGCCCTTCAGCTCCCACGACATGAAGAACGGCGACCAGTCGATGAACGGAATCAGCTCCGCGAGCGGCACGCTCTCGAGCACCCGCGTGCCGAGAAACTCCGGCCGGGCGATCTCAGCCGTGGCCCAGTCGGTCGTCCACCGCTTCTCGCAGGCCTGCGCGTAGGGCACGAGCTTGGTCGTCTGCCGGGCCTTGAAGTTCTCGACGTCGCGGGCCTGGGCGACCCGGTTGGCCCGGGAGAACTCCGGCCGCAGGGCCGGGTTCACCAGCTTCTCGACCACCCCCGCGGCCCGCGAGGCGTCGGTCACGTGGATCACGTCCTGGGAGTAGCAGGGGGCGATCTTGACGGCCGTGTGCCGGGCGGACGTCGTGGCGCCGCCGATCAGGATCGGCATCGCGAGCTTGGCATGCTCGAACTCCTTGGCCACCTGCACCATCTCCTCGAGGCTCGGCGTGATCAGCCCCGACAGGCCGACCACGTCCACCTCATGGCGGACCGCTTCCTCCAGGATCCGGTTGCAGGGCACCATCACCCCGAGGTCGATCACGTCGTAGCCATTACAGCCGAGCACCACGCCCACGATGTTTTTGCCGATGTCGTGCACGTCGCCCTTGACCGTCGCCATCAGGACCTTGCCCCGCGACTGGTTGGCCGTGCCCGCGGCGGCCTTCTCAGCCTCCATGAAGGGCAGCAGGTAGGCGACGGCCCGCTTCATGACCCGGGCACTCTTCACCACCTGCGGCAGGAACATCTTGCCCTCGCCGAACAGATCCCCGACCGTCTGCATCCCCTGCATCAGCGGCCCCTCGATGATCTCGAGGCTGGTGTCGTACTGCTGCCGGGCTTCCTCCACGTCATGTTCGACGTGGTCGGCGATGCCCTTGATGAGCGCGTGGGCCAGCCGCTCTTGGACGCTGCGGTTTCGCCAGGTGTCGGCGGCCGCCACCTCGGCCGGGTCGCGGGCCTTGAAGGTCTCGGCGAAGGCCACCAGCCGCTCGGTGGCGTCAGGCCGCCGGTCGAAGAGGACGTCCTCGATCCTGGCCTTGAGTTCGGGCTCGATCTCCTCATACACCGCCAGCTGCCCGGCATTGACGATCCCCATCTCCATCCCGGCCCGGATCGCGTGATAAAGAAAACAGGCGTGCATCGCCTCCCGCACCGGCTCATTGCCCCGGAACGAGAACGAGATGTTGGAAACGCCGCCCGACACCTTGACCGCCGGCATCGACTCCTTGATCCGCCGCGTGGCCTCGATGAAGTTCTTGGCGTAGGCGTTGTGCTCCTCGATCCCGGTGGCCACCGTGAGGATGTTGGGGTCGAAGATGATGTCTTCCGGAGGGAAGCCGGCCTCCTCGGTCAGGAGCCGGTAGGCCCGCTGGCAGATCGCCACCCGCCGCTCGACGTCGGTTGCCTGCCCCTCCTCGTCGAAGGCCATCACCACCACGGCCGCGCCGTAGCGGCGGATCGTGCGGGCCTGGCGGAGGAACGGCTCCTCCCCTTCCTTCAAGCTGATCGAGTTGACGATCCCCTTGCCCTGGACGCACTTCAGCCCCGCCTCGAGCACCTCGAACCGCGAGGAGTCGATCATGATCGGGACCTTCGCCACCTCCGGCTCGCTGGAGAGCAGCGTGAGGAACTTGGTCATCACCTGCACGCCGTCGAGCATCCCCTCGTCGACGTTGATGTCGATGATGTTGGCCCCGTTCTCGACCTGCTGGCGGGCGACACCCAGGGCCTCCTCGTACCGCTCCTCCTTGACCAGCCGGGCGAAGGCCCGGGAGCCGGTCACGTTCGTCCGCTCGCCCACGATCGTGAAGCTCGTCTCCGCGGGGCGGATCTCGTACATCTCGAGGCCCGAATAACGGCTGCGGCGCGGCGGCGGAGAGGGCTGCCGCGGCGGGTATTTCGCCATCACGTCGGCGATCGCCTTGATGTGGGCGGGCGTGGTGCCGCAGCAGCCCCCCACGATGTTGACCCAGCCGGCCCGGGCGAATTCCTCAAGCACGCGGGCCATCATCTCCGGGGTCTCGTCGAAGCCCCCCAGGGCGTTGGGCAAGCCGGCGTTGGGATAGACGCTGACCGGGATCGGGGCGATCGCCGCGAGGTCGGCCACGTGGGTTCGGAGCTTCTCCGGGCCGAGGGCGCAGTTGATGCCCACGCTCAGGAGGTCGAAGTGCTCGAGGCTCGTCCAGCAAGCCTCGACCGTCTGGGCCGAAAGCGTGCGGCCCCCCTCGAAGATCGTGAACGAGGCCATCACGGGGAGCCGCACGCCCGTGTCGGCGAAGACCTGCTCGATCGCGTAGAGGCAGCTCTTGAGCACGAGCGTGTCGAAGGCCGTCTCGGCCAGCAGCACGTCCACGCCCCCCTCGATGAGCGCCTCGATCTGCTCCCGGTAGGCCGCCACCATCTCGTCGAAGGTGACGTCGCGGTGGCCGGGGTCGGCCACGTTGCCGGCGATCGAGAGCTGCTTGTTGGTCGGGCCGATCGAGCCGGCCACGAACCTGGGCCGGGAGGGATCGAGGGCCTCCGCGGCGGCGGCGGCCTCACGGGCCAACGTGGCTGCAGCCAGGTTCAGCTCCCGGGTGTGGCTTTGCAGACCGAAGTCGGCCAGAGCCACGCTCGTGGTGCCGAAGGTGCAGGTCTCGACGATGTCGCTGCCGGCCGCGAAGTAGGCCGCGTGGATCCCGCGGATCGCGTCCGGCTGGGAGAGCGGCAGGACGTCGATGCAGTTCTTGAGGTCGCGGGAGTGGTCGGCGAACCGCGCCCCGCGGAAGCCACTTTCGTCCAGCCCCAGGGCGTGGACCATCGTGCCCATCGCCCCGTCAAGCATCAGGATCCGGCGGTCGAGGAGCGAACGGAGCAGGTCGAAACGGGGGGCTGAGGGCGTTGGCATCGGGGGTCGGACGGTGGGGGATTGGGGAAGCGGGGAGCGTTTTTCGGCCTGGGAAACTGCGGCCCGGCCCGCCCTGGCATCATAGGCAACCACGCCTGCCCGGCATACCGCAGGGGCCCGATGACGCGATTCGTGGCCAGGGCTCGCCGCTGATCGAGTCCGACGCCCGACGGGCCGCCGCTCAAGCAGCTTTGGCCACGGCGACGATGACGGGTGCGGAGGGGCTGATGGCGATCCGCGTACTGGCGATCATTCCGGAACTGCCCGTCGCGCCCGGGCGGGTCGTGCCAGAGCCCGTCGTGCCGGAGGAGGCGGTGGCCCCGGTGCCTCGCCCGGCGCCGCTGCCCGTCCCGCGGCGGGCCCACGCCAAGGCCTCGTTTCCAGGCGTCTCGGTCGCGGTGCTCGCGTTGGTGGCCGCCGCCTTGTGGTCGCTCGCCGCGTTCCGCGAGGCCACGAGGCCCGGATCGCAAGGCACGGCTCGGATCGCAGCCGAGCCGCTCGACGCCGGCGCGACGGAGACGATTCGCCGATGACCCTCGACGCGATCGACCAGGCGTTCATCGCTCGCTGGAAGTCTCGCGAGCCGGCCGCACCCGCAGGCCCGCCGCCGGCGGCCGACCCGGCTGCGACGCTCGCACCGCCGCCCACACAGCCGGAAGCTGATCCTCTGCGGCACTCCGATGCCCCCCGGCCGCTCGACGACGACCTCGGCGATCCCGAACTCGTGGCGCGGCTGCTGGTTGCCGGCGGCCGCCAGTGGTCGATCCTGGCCGACGAGGTCGAGGCGGCCAGGCTCGCCGGCCATCGGGCGATCGGAATCGCCGGGGGTGAGCGGGGCGAGGGCCGCACCACGCTCGTGGCCTGCCTCGCCCGCACGCTCCGCGATCGGAGCCGCGACGTGGTGGTGCTCGCCGGTTGCATCGGCACGGCAGGAGCGCGGGGCCTGCCGACCGATGGCGGTCGGCTGCATGACAAGCGGATCGTGCTCGTTGACGCGGGCATCTGGTTTCCGCCGGGGCCGATCCGCAGGCCGCGGCTGATGATGGCGAGCCTCGGCTGCGATGCGGCGATCCTCGTACGACGGGCCGACCGCGAGCCCGCGCCGGGGTGGGCCGTGGCGTTGGCCGCCGTCGGTGTCACCGTGCTCGGCGAGGTGGTCACGTTCGCGAGTCCGCCGGAGGAAGCAGTCGCATGAGTACGCCAGGCACACGACTCACCGAGCTGCAAGGGGCGGCGCTGGCAAAAGTTGCCTGCGGCATCGAGGCCGGCGCGGGCGTGGCAGTCCTCTGCGGCCCGGCCGGCGTTGGCAAGACGACGGTGCTCGAGCACCTCGCCTCCGACCCACGGGTGGCCCCCGACGAGCTTCCGATCCGCGATGTGGCCGCTTGGCTGGCGGACACCAACGACCTGCCGCCGATCGTGCTCGCCGACGACGCGCACCTGGCGAGCGACCACGACCTCGCCCAACTCCTCGCCCGCGCGAAGTCACGCCGGCCCGCGGCCGCGGTCGTCCTGGCCGGCCAAGGGCGGCTGCTCACGCTCGTGTCCCGCGACCGACGGATCGAGCAGGCGGTGCGAATCCGGGCCGCCCTCCTGCCGGGAAGCCTCGCCCACACCTCAGCCCTCGTGGCAGCCATCGAGCCGGCCGGCGGCCCGGGCTTCGACGAGGCAGCGCTTGTCGCGATCCACGAGATCGCCGGCGGCGTGCCCGGCGACGTCGTGCGACTGGCCGAACTGGCGGGCCTGGTGGCTCCCGAACTGGCCCATGGCCTGATCACGGCCGATGACATCGAGGCCGTGCACCGTCGGCTCACCCCGCAGGCCGCCTGAACGAAATCGCCCTCAGCCGGCGGCAGCGCGTTCCGCAGCGGCCCGGGCCAGGTAGGTGGCCACCGAGTCGGGGCCAGGAGAGCCCGGCGAGCGGTTCGGCGCGAAGGGAGCGATGGCGAGCGGCGGCCGGCGGCCCTCGATCAGGTCGGCCACGATCACGGCCGTTCCGGTCGATTGATGGAGGCCGGCGCGGAAATGGCCGCCCGCCACGAAGGCGTTGTCGCAGGCGGGCGAGGGCCCGATCGACGGCAGCCCATCCACCG
>CAMCPF010000066.1 GCA_945876515.1 Candidatus Kuenenia stuttgartensis | reverse complement strand
CCCGATGGTCGGACTCGCCGAGTTTCTTGGCCGTCCGATCGACGACGCACTGGTCGAACTCGTCGAGCTCACGGCCGAGCGCGTAGCCGAGCAGCTTTCTCGTCAGATGCTTGACGAACTCGCCGCGGCGGTCGAGCAGCCGCTGCTTGAGCTCCTCCGGGCCGTTGAAGCCGCCGCCTGGAGGCAGCGACCCGGAGGCGTCCACCGGCAGGCCGCCGTCCTCGCTCCGCCAGCGGCCGAGCACGTCGTAGTTCTCCAGGCCGAAGCCGATCGGATCCATTCGGTCGTGGCAGGAGGCGCACGAGGGATTGGTGCGATGGGCCTCCAGCCGCTGCCGGAGGGTCTTGGGCGCGCCGTCGTGCTTCTCCTCCAGCGGCGGCACGCCCGGTGGCGGCGGTGGCACCTTGCCGCCGAGCACCTGCCCGAGCACCCACTGGCCGCGGAGCACCGGGCTCGTCCGCTTGGGATACGACGTGCCGGCGAGCACCGCGGCCGTCGTGAGCACGCCTCCCCGCCGCCGGTCGGGCAGCGTCACGAGCCGCCAGCCGTCGCCGGTAGCGGTCGGTGACGTTGGCGGCTCGGTCGTCCAGGGCAGGCCGTAGTGCGCAGCCAGCCGGGCGGTCAGCGGCGCAGCCGGGGCGTCGATGAGTTCGAGCAGGCTCGCGTCCTCGGCGAACACCCGCTGCACGACGCGGATCACCTCCTCGCGGAAGTCGGCCGCGAGCGCCGCGTCGAACTCGGGGAAGGCCTCCTTGTCGGGCGCCACCCGCTGGGAGAAGTTTTTCAGTTCCAGCCACTGGAGCCCAAAATCCTCCGCCAGGCCGCGGCTCCTGGGGTCGCGGAGCATGCGGCGGACCTGCGCACGGAGCACGGCCTCGTCCTGCAGCTTGCCCGCGTCGGCCAACTGCAAAAGCTCAGGGTCGGGCAGTGACGACCAGAGAAAGACCGCCAGTCGCGCGGCGAGCTGGTGGCCGGAGAGCGGATGCACGCCCGTGCCCGGTGACGTCTCCACGAGAAACAGAAAGTTGGGCGAGACGAGCACCGCCTTCATGGCCTCCCGCAGGCCGTCGAGCGGCCGGGCGTCGTCTGCGGCGGCGGCCGAGGTCGCGAGCGTCATCAGCCGGTCGAGCTCCTCGGGGCGGACCGGCCGTCGCCAGGCCGCGGTGGCGAAGGCAGCGACGCGGTCCCGCGCCTGAGCCGGCTCGAGGCCGGGCCCCACCCAGCGGTTCCAGCCGGTCGCGAGTGGCGTGCCATCCGCCGGCGGCTGCTCGGTGACCACCGCCTCCACCACCTCCTCGGCCGCGGCCAGATACCGCTCGAGATGGATCGGCGAGGTGAAGAGCGTGTCGCCGGTGGTGTCGAAACCTTCGCCGCCGGCCCCGTCGGCCGGGAAGTTCCGGGCGGGGTTGAGATCGACGGCGAACAGCGCCGCCACCATCCGGTCGTATTCGCCGCTCGTGATCCGCCGGCTCATCACGCGGCCGCGATACCAGCTCTTCGTCTCGTCAGTGGCCAGCTCGTCGCAGAGGTCGCGGCCGGGGCGGGAATCGAGCCAGCGATACATCGCCCCCTTTTCCGGATCGGAGAGCCCGGGGCTCCCGGCCGGGGGCATCTCATTGAGCCGCACGCGGGCGGCCACACGGTCCCAGAGGCCCGCGTGGTCGATCGGTCGCTCGCCCTTGGTCGCGGAGGAGAGGTCGAAATCCCCCTCGGGTTTCTCACCGGAGTGGCAGGAGAGGCACTTGGCCTCGAGGACCGGCCGCACCTCCTTGGCGAAGGCCTCGTGCCAGCGGGCGAGCTGCGCCTCGTCGGCGGAGGCTGTCGAGGTGACCGCAAGCCAGGCCGTGAGGCGGACGAGTGACGGACGCATGAGGCAGTCTTCCGATGGCACCGCTACGATTGTAGTTCCTTAGGAAGGCCACCGCTCCCCCACGTGGCCCTGGCGACTGACCCCGATTGGAGAACGACAGGTATGCCTCGCTCCGCAGCTCTGCTTGGGTTGTGCACGGTCATGAGTTGCGTGGCCGCCATGACCCGCGCCGACGATTGGCCGCAGTGGATGGGGCCGGGCCGCGACAACATCTGGCGGGAGGAGGGCCTCGTCGAGCGGTTCCCAGCCGGGGGGCCGAAGGTGCTCTGGCGCGTGCCGATCGCCGGAGGCTACGCCGGGGCGGCCGTGGCTGGAGGCCGCGTGTTCGTGACCGACTACGTCACCGAGGCCGACGTCAAGCAGTCAAACTTCGAGCGGAAGACCTCGACCGGCACCGAGCGGGTGCTCTGCCTCGACGAGGCGACGGGCAAGGTCTTGTGGAAGCACGAGTATCCGGTCACCTATACGATCTCCTATCCCGCCGGCCCGCGGTGCACGCCCACCGTGGACGGCGACCGCGTCTACACGCTCGGGGCCGAGGGGGATCTGCTCTGCCTGGCCGTGGCCGACGGGCGCGTGATCTGGAGCCGCAACCTGCGGGAGGACTACGCCACCAAGGCGGCACTCTGGGGCTACGCCAGCCATCCGCTCGTGGACGGCGACCGGCTGGTGTGCGTGGCGGGCACGAGCGTGGCCCATGCGGTGGCCCTCGACAAGCGGACGGGCAAGGAAGTCTGGCGGGCCGGCACGGCCCCCGAGCAGGGCTACTCACCGCCCACCGTGATCGAGCACGCGGGCCTGCGGCAGCTCGTGTTCATGAAGCCTGACGGCATCTATGCAGTGGAGCCCGAGACGGGGAAGCTCATCTGGGAGGCCGCCTACGGGGCCGACAACGGCTCGATCATCATGGCCCCGGTGAAGGTCGGCGAGCATCTCTACGTGGGGGGCTTCCAGGAGAAGAACCTCTTGCTCAAGTTCGCCGCGGACGGCCGGAGCGTGGAGACCGTCTGGCGGAACAAGGCCAAGCACGGCATCTCGGCCGTGAACGTACAGCCTTTCCTGGTCGACGGCCTGCTCTGGGGCTACCACGAGAAGGGTGAACTCCGGGCCGTGGCGATCCCCTCGGGCGAAGTCGTGTGGCGGGGCACGGGGCCGCTCGGCGAGCGGCCGGTCGGCTCGGGCACGGCGTTCATCGTCCGCCAGGGCGAGCAGGGCGAGCGATACTGGATGTTCGCCGAGACCGGCGACCTCGTGATCGCGAAGCTCTCGGCCGCCGGCTACGAGGAGCTCGACCGGGCCCACCTGCTCGCACCCACCAACACCGCCTTCGGCCGGGAAGTCGTCTGGTGCCCGCCGGCCTACGCCAACCGCTCGATCGTGGTGCGAAACGACAAGGAGATCATCCGCGTCTCACTGGCTGCGGAGTGAGTTGCGGGCCGTCCGGCACGAAAGGCACCGATGCGCAACCTCGTGATCATTCTCGGCGACCAGCTCGACCGGGGCGGCGCGGCCTTCGATGGCTTCGACAAGACAAGCGACGGGGTCTGGATGGCGGAGGTGGCCGAGGAATCGACCCACGTCTGGACCCACAAGGCCCGGATCGCCGTGTTCCTGGCCGCGATGCGGCACTTCCGCGACGCGCTTCAGGCCGACGGGATGGCGGTGGACTACACGGAACTCACGGCCAAACCACGGGCCGGGGAGCCTGGGTCGCTTGCAGCGGCGTTGGCCGCGAGCCTGGCTGCGGCCCGCAAGACCAAGCGGGCTCCTGAGAGACTCGTGGTGGTGGAGCCGGGCGAGTGGCGGGTACGGCAGGCGCTCGAAGCGGCGGCGCGCGAGGCCGGCCTGCCGCTCGAGATCCGCACCGACCGCCACTTCTTCACGACCGCCGAGGAGTTTGCCGCCCACGCCCAGGGCCGCAAGCAACTCAGGCTCGAGTATTTCTACCGGCCGCTGCGGACGAAGTTCGGTGTCTTGATGGACGACGGCGAGCCCGCCGGGGGGCAGTGGAACTACGACGCTGAGAACCGCGGGGCGTTTCCCAAGACCGGGCCGGGGAAGCTGCCTGCGCCGCGGCGGTTCGAGCCCGATCGCGTCACGCGGGGCGTGCTCGATCTCGTGACCAAGCGATTCGCCAAGCACCCCGGCAGCCTTGACCACTTCGACTGGCCGGTGACGCCGGCCGACGCCCGCAGTGCACTCGACGACTTCCTCGCGCATCGCCTCGCGAACTTCGGCCGCTACCAGGACGCGATCTGGACGGGCGAGCCCTGGCTCTGGCACTCCCGGCTCTCGCAGGCGATGAACCTCAAGCTGCTCGACCCGCGGGACGTGGTCGGTGGCGCCGAGCGGGCTTGGCAGAAGGGCAAGGTGCCGCTCGAGGCGGCCGAGGGCTTCATCCGGCAGGTGATCGGCTGGCGGGAGTATGTCCGCGGGATCTACTGGCACCTGATGCCCGAGTATCTCGACCGCAACGCGCTCGGGGCCGAGGCGGCGCTGCCGGCCTTCTACTGGTCGGCCGAGACGGAGATGAACTGTCTCAAGGACGCGATCGGCCAGACACTGGAATACGGCTACGCCCATCACATCCAGCGGCTGATGGTCACGGGGCTGTTCGCGATGCTCCTCGGCGTGAAGCCCCAGGAGGTGCACCGCTGGTATCTGGCCGTGTACGTGGACGCGGTCGAGTGGGTGGAGCTGCCCAACACTCTGGGCATGAGCCAGTTTGCCGACGGGGGCGTGATGGCCTCGAAGCCCTACTGCGCGACCGGGGCCTATATCGACCGCATGAGCAACGCCTGCAAGGGCTGTCGCTACGACCCCAAGAAGGCCACCGGCCCCGAGGCCTGCCCGTTCACGACCCTGTATTGGGATTTTCTCGCGCGGCACGAGAAGCTGCTCGCCAAAAATCAGCGCATGACGATGCAGCTCAAGAACGTCTCCCGTAAGGACGCCGGCGAACTGCGATCGATCCGCCGCCAGGCCGAAGACCTCAAGGCCTCGCTGGGATGAGTCGGCGGCGACCGCCTCGTCACTGGCTCGTGAGGTCGATCTCGAGCGGGGCCATGCCGGCCGCCACGGTCGCGGTGATCCCGCTGGTCTCGAACTGGGTGTACTTCTCGGGGATCAGGCTCTTGCCCAGGGCCAGTTCGCCCTGCGGGTGCGGAGCGCCGGGCCGCTGTTGCTCGTAGCAGGCCACGCGGACGCTCGCCGGCCCGACGATGGCGCCGTCGCCGGGCGTGAAGGTGCCCACCGCGAAGCTGCCGTCGGGCTGGATCGTGCCGCGGGCGGCCGGGCCGCCGGTCGGCTGGATCATCACGCTGCCGAACCCGAGCGGCTTGCCGTCGAGCGTCACGCGGCCGGCGACGGGCACGAGCGTCGGCCGCCGGCCGCAGCCCACGTCGCATGCCAGGCAGGCGACGAGCAGGGCGGCGAGGCCGACCCACCGGACGGACAGGTCACGGGAGGGCGGCATTGACTTCCTGTCCGTTGGCCGTTGCAGCGGCGCGGAACACGGCCAGATCGACGTAGTCGTCGATGTACCGCGTGCTGCCGTCGCCCATCGTCGTCAGCAGGCCACCGGTGTGGTAGCTGCCGAAGGGGAGATGATTGAAGAGGGCGCCGTCGCTCGTCCGGTCGAGCTGCTGATTGGGCGCGAACCGGACCACCTTGGACGTGTAGAGGCCCTTGGTGCCGTTGCTCGAGAGGATCCAGGGCCGCACGTTACCCGGCGCGGGTTTGTAGACCCCGAAATCATGGTCGCGGTGCACGAACTCGGCGAGCAGGAGCGTGGTGGAGAGCCCGTCGCGGACGGCGGCCGTGGGCAGGCTCGCCGCCAGAAAGGCCTCGGCGGCCGTCGCGCCCTCGCCGTACCGCACGAGGCCGTTGTTGGGCAGGTTGCCGAAGGCGGGGCAGGCCACCTCGGAGCGGCCCGGGATCGTGGCCCCGTTGCAGCCCTGGTAGGTCGTGATGGCCCCGTTCATGTAGGCGAGACTGGCCGAATGATTGGTGAACAGGGCGGGGTCGGGCCAGGACGGGCAGATGTAGGTGGCCACTACCGTGTTGCGGTGCTTGTTGCCCCCCGGATTGGCGGCGTTCTTGTCCAGCTCGTCCCAGATCGACAGCTGTTCCAGGTGGGGCAGGAGGTGGCTGAACAGGCCGTGGTAGACCGACGTCGTGCCTGTCTGGGCCGGATTGCCGGGGGGCAGGAGCCCGTCGTTCTGTGTGGAATAGTTCGCCGCCGCGATCCCCAGCTGCCGCAGGTTGTTGCCGCAGTGGGTCCGGCGGGCCGACTCCCGCACGCCCTGTACGGCCGGGAGGAGCAGCGCCATCAAGAGCGCGATGATCGCGATCACGACCAGGAGTTCGACGAGCGTGAAGCCGCGAAAGGCGCGGGGCACTGTCACATGGTCACCACCGGATGGCGAGCGCGGCGACCAGACCGCACCAGCGTGAGCGATGAAGCGGGTTACCTGGAGTTCGGGGTCGGCAACAGCTCGATCGGGGGCTGCGTGATTGCCGGGCCTGACGGGCGCGGGGACGGAGTCGCGGCGGGCGGCTGGGCAGGTGGATCACCTCCAGCCTTCAGCACGCTTCGCGCGCCGTCCGGAGCGGCCGTGGCCGCGGTCGGGGACACTCCCTGGTCGGAATCGAGCGTCCACGCCCCGGATTCCGTGGCAGCGGCGGGAGCCGCCCGGTTCACGACCGCCGCTGGGGCCGGTGCCGCTGCCGTGGCCGGATATCTAGCACTCGGGCTCGCCAGCGGCTGCCGCACGGCGAGGCTGCGGGGAGCCAGCGGGGCGGGGGCTGCTGCGATGGCCGGCGGCGTGGGCCCGCCGAGCGGCACGCCGGCCCGGGCCATGCGGCGCACGGTCGCCGGCCGTGGCGGCGGCGGCACGGGTACGGCCGGCGCGATCTCGGCCACGCGCGCTTCGGCGCGAGCTGCCCGAGCCTCGGCGATCGACATCCGGGCGTAGCGGCGCTCGGCAACCCGATTGGCCACCCGATCGGCGCGGGGCGGGATGGCCAGGGCTTCGGCCGCCAGTGGCGAAAAAATCGTCGCCACGACCGGCAGGCCGGCTACGAGGCTGAAAAATCGCAGGGTGGGGGACACGGTCGGGCGCATGGGCGCTTCTCCTCACGGGCCTGTCAGCCGGCAACCGCGATTGCCGCACTTGCAACATTGTGCCTACAGTGGCGGCGGAAACGCAACTTCTCTGCGGAATCTCGATGTCGTCCTACAGCCTGACTCACCTCCGCCAACTCGAGGCCGAGAGCATCCACATCATCCGAGAGGTGGCCGCCGAGTTCGAAAAACCGGTGATGCTCTACTCCATTGGGAAGGACTCGGCGGTGATGGTCCGCCTGGCCGAGAAGGCGTTTTACCCGGCCAAGCCCCCCTTCCCGCTGATGCACATCGACACCACCTGGAAGTTCCAGGAGATGTACAAGCTCCGCGACGAATACGTCGCCAAGGAACTGGGCTTCACGCTGCTCATCTACACCAACGAGGAGGGGCGGGCCGCGGGGATCAATCCGATCACCCACGGCAGCAAGGTGCACACCGACGTGATGAAGACCCAGGCCCTGCGGCAGGCCCTCGACAAGCACCGGTTTGACGCGGCCTTCGGCGGGGCCCGCCGCGACGAGGAGAAGAGCCGGGCCAAGGAGCGGGTGTTCTCCTTCCGCGACGAGTTCCACCGCTGGGACCCCAAGAACCAACGGCCCGAACTCTGGAACCTCTACAACACGAAGGTCAGGAAGAACGAGAGCATCCGCGTGTTCCCGCTCTCCAACTGGACCGAACTCGACGTCTGGCAATACATCCACCTGGAAAAGATCCCGATTGTGCCGCTGTACTTCGCGGCCGAGCGGCCGATCGTGTGGCGGGACGGCGTGATGATCATGGTGGACGACGACCGGCTGCCGCTGAAACCGGGCGAGACTCCTGAGATGCGGCGGGTGCGGTTCCGCACGCTCGGCTGCTACCCGCTCTCGGGCGCGGTGGACTCCAATGCCACGACGCTGCCCGAGATCATCCAGGAGATGCTGCTCACGACCTTCTCCGAGCGGCAGGGGCGGCTGATCGACTCCGACGAGGCGGGCTCCATGGAACGTAAAAAAAAGGAAGGTTACTTCTGAGGTGGCGTCGGCTCCTGCCGCTGCAGCGGACCGCTCCGCGGCCGCTGAACGGCACTTGCGCGAGGGTGCTTCCTGCGGCAACTGGTAAGGAAACCCCTAAACAGCTCTCTTCACCATCGAGAACCCAGCGAGGGGTTGCCCGTGCCAATCGAGCGGCGTTGATAGCGAGCGCAGGCAGGATGCCGGAGCGAAGCTAGCATCGAGCGAGTGGAGGCCAGGATGGCCGGAACGAGCGTCCGGCGAGATGGCACGGGCACCCCCGAGCCGGCGTCACCCAAGGCGTCGAACCCCGCGATTGACTCACCAAACACGAAGCCATGTCACACCAATCAGCGCTCATCGCCACCGACATCGACGAATACCTCGCGCAGCACGAGCGCAAGGAGCTGCTCCGGTTCATCACCTGCGGCAGCGTGGATGACGGCAAGAGCACGCTCATCGGACGGCTCTTTTACGAGTCGAAGATGATCTACGAGGATCAGCTGGCCGCGATCACGAAGGACTCGGCGCGATACGGCACGACCGGCGGCGAAGTGGATCTCGCGCTGTTCACCGACGGGCTCGAGGACGAGCGGCAGCAGGGGATCACGATCGACGTGGCCTACCGCTACTTCTCTACCGACAAGCGGAAGTTCATCATCGCCGACACGCCCGGCCACGAGCAGTACACGCGGAACATGGCCACCGGGGCCTCGTCGGCCGACCTCGCCATCATCCTGATCGACGCCCGCCATGGCGTGCTCCCGCAGACGAAGCGGCACTCGTTCATCGTCTCGCTGCTCGGCATCAAGCACATCGTCGTGGCCATCAACAAGATGGACATCGTCGGCTACGACAAGGCGGTGTTCGAGAAGATCAAGCGGGACTACGTCGATTTCGCCAGCCGGTTGGAGCTGCCCGACGTCCACTTCATGCCGATTTCGGCGCTGAAGGGGGACAACGTGGTGGCCCCCAGCCCGAACATGCCCTGGTACACGGGCTCGCCGCTCGTGCCGCTGCTCGAGACGGTCTACATCGGCTCCGATCGCAACATGGAGGACTTCCGGTTTCCCGTGCAACTGGTGCTCCGGCCGAACCTCGACTTCCGGGGCTTCGCCGGCACGGTGGCCAGCGGCATCATCCGCAAGGGCGACGAGATCATGTCGCTCCCCTCACGAAAGAAGAGCCGCGTGAAGAGCATCGTGACCTTCGACGGCGACCTGGAGGAGGCCTTCGCGCCGCTGTCGGTGACGCTCACGCTCGAGGACGAGATCGACTCGAGCCGCGGCGACATGCTGGTGCGGCCCGGTAACGTGCCCAAGGTCGACCACAAGTTTGACGCCACGGTGGTGTGGATGGCCGAGGAGCCGCTGGTGCCGGGCAAGGAGTATCTGTTCAAGCAGACCTCGAAGCTGGTTCCCGGGAAGGTCTCCGCCCTCCGCTACCGCGTGGACGTGAACACGCTCCACCGCGAGCCGTCGCCGACGCTCGCGCTCAACGAGATCGGCCGCTGCGGGATCACGCTCACCGCGCCGATCGCCTTCGACGCCTATCGCCGCAACCGGGCGACGGGGGGCTTTATCATGATCGACCGGCTCACCAACACCACGGTGGCCGCCGGGATGATCCTCGATCGCGAGCCGGAGGATGGGCGCTCGCCGACGCGGGCCGGCGGCCTCATCGACCATTGGGGCGACGAGCCCGCCGTGGCGGAGCAGGCGGTGGCCGGGGGCGTGACCACCGAGGAGCGGGCGGCGCGGTTCGGGCAGCAGCCGGTCACGATCCTGTTCACCGGGTTGCCCGGCTCCGGCAAGACGTCGCTGGCGCGGGCCGTCGAGCGGCGGCTCTTCGACTCTGGGCATGCCGCGACCGTGCTCGATGGCACCGCCATGCGGCAGGGCATCTCCCGCGACTTGGGCTTCTCGGCCGACGAGCGGAGCGAGAACCTGCGGCGAAGCGCCGAAGTGGCTCGGCTGTTCAACGACTCGGGGCTGATTTGCCTGGCGGCCTTCGTGTCGCCGGACGCGGCCGTGCGCGAGAAGGCGGCCGACCGGATCGGCCGCGAGCGGTTCCTGGTGGTGCACCTCGCGGCCCCGGTCGAGGTGTGCCGGAAGCGGGACACAAGCGGCGGTTACGCGAGGGCCGATGCCGGCGAGATCGCCGACTTCCCGGGCGTGACGGCCCCGTACGAGCCGCCCGTGAATGCCGACCTCACGATCCCGTCGCACGAGTGGCCGCTGGCCCGGAGCGTCGAGGCCGTGCTCGCGCTGCTCGAGTCACGGGGCGTGCTCGCTTGAGGCAGGGCAGCGGAGTCGCCGGCGGTCAGGGCCGCTCGGTCTTGTAGGGCACCATGCCCCGCGCCTGATAGTTGGCCAGGGATGCCGGATGGTCGAGCGTGCAGGTGTGCACCCAGACGCGGCTCGGCC
>CAMCPF010000065.1 GCA_945876515.1 Candidatus Kuenenia stuttgartensis | reverse complement strand
TGTTTCTCAAGTCGGTCGGCGGCGTGCCGCACACCGGCGGCAAGCGGTTCGAGCCCGACAGCGACCTGGCCAACCGGCTGATCCGCTGGATGGAGGCGGGCGCGCCCGACGATCCCGGCCCCGATCCGGCGGCCAGCGTGCCGAAGCTCGTGGCCCTCGACCTCTACCCGCCGACGTCGCTGCTCGAGGGGGAGAAGGCCGTGCAGCAGCTGGTGGCCGTGGCCCGGTTCGCCGACGGCACCGATCGCGACGTCACCGACCTCTGCTGGTACGCCTCCAACAACGACCGCACGATCGCCGTGTCGCCCGCCGGCACCACCACCAGCGGGGTCCGCGGTGAGGCCTTCGTGATGGCCCGCTACGACACGATCACGGTTGGGGCACCGCTGGTCGTGATCCCGCCAAACCTCGAGTTCACCTATCCCGATGAGCCGCCGCTGCCCGGCGCCACCGAGGGTGCCCGGGCGATCGACGACCAGGTGGCCGCAAAGCTCGCAGGACTGCGGATCGCCCCGTCGCCGGTCTGCGACGACGAGACCTACCTCCGCCGCGTCACGCTCGACCTGGTGGGCCTCGTGCCCTCGCCGGAGGAGCGGGCCGCCTTCCTCGCCGACTCCTCCTCCGACAAGCGGGCCCGCAAGGTTGACGAGCTGATGGCTCGCAAGGAGTTCACCGAACTCTGGGTGATGCGCTGGGCGGAGATCCTCCAGATCCGCTCCCAGGGCAACGAGGTCAGCCCCAAGGGGGCGATCCTCTACCACCAGTGGCTCGACCGGCGGATCGCCGCCAATCAGCCGGTGGACAAGATGGTCCGTGACCTGCTCACGGCCTCCGGCGGCACCTTCGACAACCCGCCGACGAACTACTTCCAGCTGGAGCGAAACACGCTCAAGCTCTCCGAGAATGTGGCCCAGGCGTTCCTGGGGATGCGGCTCCAGTGCGCGCAGTGCCACAACCATCCCTTCGACCGCTGGACGATGGACGACTACTACGGCTTCGCCGCCTTCTTCACGCAGATTGGCCGCAAGCGGGGGGCCGACCCGCGGGAGACGATCGTGTTCGACTCCGGCAGCGGCGAGATGACCCATCCGGTCACGAAGAAGCCCACCCCACCCAAGTTCCTCGGCGGTGAGGCACCGAAGGTGAGCGACCGCGACCGACGCGAGGCGCTCGCGACATGGGTCACGTCACCCGACAACCCCTACTTCGCCCGGCACGTGGCCAACGTCGCGTGGACCCATTTCTTCGGCCGCGGAATCGTGCATGAACCCGACGACGCCCGGGTGAGCAACCCGCCCTCGAACGGCCCGCTGCTCGCCGAGATCGGCCGCCGGTTCGCAGCCTCCGGCTGGGACTTCCGCGGGCTCGTGCGCGACATCTGCACCTCGCGCACCTACCAAAGGTCGTGCGACACGAACGAGACCAACCGGCTCGACGAGACCAACTTCTCCCACGCCGCCATCCGCCGGCAGCGGGCCGAAGTGCTGCTCGACGTGCTCGCGCAGGTGACCGACACCAAGAACAAGTTCCCCGGGATGCCGCTCGGCGCCCGGGCCGTGCAGGTGGCCGACGGCCGCACCAGCACCTACTTCCTCACCACCTTCGGCCGCGCCACCCGCGAGGACGTCTGCAGCTGCGCCGTGAAGATGGATCCCAGCCTCTCCCAGGCCCTCCACCTCCTCAACGGCGACGCCGCCAACGACCGGATTCGCCAGGGGAACGTCGTGGGCCGGATGCTCGACGAGGGGCGGACGCCCGCCGAGGTGATCGACGCGCTCTTCATCCGCTGCGACGGCCGGATGCCGACCGAGAAGGAGCGGATCGAGACACTGGTCACCGTGCTCGACTCAGCCGACAAGAAGCAGGCCCTGGAAGACGTCTTCTGGGCCCTGCTCAACTCCCCCGAGTTCATCTTCAACCACTAGTTGCACGCGGCCCGATCCTTCCCTGGCCTCGGGCCGCTGCCTCGAACTCGGCCTTCCGGCCGAGCCCCTGCCATGACCACCACTCAACCCTCCTACGCCAGAGGCTTGGTCTGGGTCATTGTGACCTGGGCCCCAGTCATCCCCGTATTGGCGGCCGACGCCCCGCCGAACTTCGACGAGCACGTGCTCCCGGTGTTCCGGGAGAAGTGCTGCTCCTGCCACAACCCCGATCAGAAGAAGGGGGGCCTCGACCTCTCGAGCTGGGGCCAGACCATGGCCGGCGGCGGTTCGGGCGAGGTGATCGCCCCCGGCGACCCGGACGGCTCGTACCTCCTGATGCTTGTCACGCACGCATCGGAGCCGAAGATGCCGCCGGAGTCCGACAGGCTGCCCGAGCCGATGGTGGCCGTGATCAGCAAGTGGATCGCCGGCGGGGCGATCGAGCGGAATGGCTCTCAGCCGGTGGCCCGGAAGCAGACCAATCTCGCCCTCGATGCGTCTGCCGCCACCCGCCCGGACGGGCCGCCCGTCATGCCGCCGCGGCTGTCGCTCGACGTGGTCACGCACGGCAGCCGGCCGACGGCGGTGACCGCCCTGGCGGCCTCGCCCCACGGCGAGCTGCTTGCGGTCGGCGGTCGCCGCCAGATCCTCCTCTACCACTCCGGCTCGCTGGACCTGCTCGGCGTGCTCCCCTTCCCTGAGGGCGTGGCCCGCGTCGCCCGCTTCTCCCGCAACGCCAAGCTCCTGCTGGCGGCGGGGGGTGAGGCGGCCAAGAGCGGCCGCGTGGTCATCTGGGACGTTGCTTCGGCCAAGCGGCTGGCGGAGGTGGGCGAGGAGTTCGACGAGGTACTCGCGGCCGACATCTCGGCCGACCAGCGGTTCGTGGCCCTGGGGGGCCCGGCGAAGGTCGTCCGGCTGCTCAAGACCGCCGACGGCAAGCCGGCCCACGAGATCCGCAAGCACACCGACTGGGTCACGGCCCTCGAGTTTTCACCCGACGGCAAGCGGCTGGTGACCGGTGACCGGGCGGGCAACCTGTTCCTCTGGGAGACCCGCGGCGCTCGCGAGGCCGGCACCTTCAAGGGCCACACCGCGGCGATCACGGCCGTGGCCTGGCGGCCCGACGGCAAGGTGGTGGCCAGCGTCTCCGGCGACGGCACCGCCCGCCTCTGGGATGCGAAGACCGGCGAGCCCATCAAGAACTGGGCCACCCACGGCGGCGGCGCTGAGAGCGTGGCCTGGCTGCCCGACGGCCGGCTCGTGACCACCGGCCGCGATAAAAAGCTCAAGCTTTGGAAGGGGGACGGCGCCCTGGAGCGGGAGATGGGCATGCTCTCAGACATCGGCACGCGAGTGGCCGTCACCAGTGACGGCGGAAAACTCTTCGCGGGTGACTGGGCCGGCAGCCTCTCGGCGTTCGCCGCCGCGGATGGCAAGCCGGCCGGGTCGCTCGACACGAATCCCCCCCGACTCGAGCAGCGGATCGCCGTCGCCGAGAAGGCCCTCGGGGAGGTCGCGGCGGTCGAGAAGGCGGCCGCCGACAAGGCCCGTCAGGCCACCGAGGCCCTGCAGGTGGCCGAGTCACAGATGGCCGCCGCCCGCAAGGCGCTGGAAGACTCCTCAGCCGAACTCGAGGCCGTCAAGGCCCGGCAGGCCGAGGCCACCAAGGCCTTCGAGCGGTGGAAGGCCGAACTCGAGTTCTCCCGTCAGCCGCAGCCCTGAGCTCAGCGACTGGCCATGTCGCACGAGATCCCGCCGGCCGCCGGCACGTAGCAGACGCGGGCGTAATCCATCACCATCCGGTGAGCGCTGAATCGCCAGGCAAGCGAGCTGATCGAGTTCATCATCATCCGGATCCACGCCCGCGGCAGCCCGTCGGCGTCGCGCTCGTAGAACAGCGGGATCACCTCCTTCGTCAGCGTCTCGAACAGTGCCTCGCAGTCACGGCGGTCGGTGATCTCGTCGTTGGAGTGGGTTTCCCCGCGCCCGATCGCGAAGCCGTTGCGGCCGTCGAAGGCCTCCGCCCACCAGCCGTCGAGGATCGAGCAGTTGAGGCCGCCGTTGAGCACCACCTTCTGCCCGCTCGTGCCCGAGGCCTCGAGCGGCCGTCGCGGGTTGTTGAGCCATACGTCCACGCCCTGCACCAGGTGGCGGGCCACGTTGATGTCGTAGTCTTCGATGAACACCAGCCGGCCGGCGAACCGCGGGTCGTGCCGGAGGTTGGCGATCTTGCGGATCAGACCCTTGCCCGGCTCGTCGGCCGGATGCGCCTTGCCGGAGTAGATGATCTGGATCGGCCGGTCGGGGTCCGCGATCAGCGCGTGCAGGCGGTCGAGGTCCGAGAGCACGAGATCGGCCCGCTTGTAGGTGGCGAACCGGCGGGCAAAGCCGATCGTGAGGATGTTGGGATCGAGCACCGAGCGGGCCTGCTCGACCGCCTCGTCGCACTCGCCCCGGCGGCGGCACTGCCGGGCCAGCCGCCGCCGCACGAACTGCAGGAGCAGGTTCTTGAGCGCGTAGTGCGTCTCCCAGAGTTCGCCGGGGTCGCATTCGTGGATCCGCTGCCAGACGTCGGGGCCGCCCATCTGCCGGAACCAGTTGGCCGGGAAGATCCGGTCGTAGAGCTGCAGCATCTGCCAGGAAAGCCAGCTCGGCACGTGCACGCCGTTGGTGATGTGGCCGATCGGCACCTCCTCCTCGACTTTCCAGGGCCAGAGGTTCGACCACATCCGCCGGCTGACGTGGCCGTGGAGGGCGCTGACGGCGTTGGCCCGCCGGGAGAGTTTGAGGCCCAGCACGGTCATGCAGAAGGGCTCGTCGTGATTGTGGGGCTCGACCCGGCCGAGGCCCATCAACTGGTCGTGCGAGATGCCGAGGGCGTCCCGCATCGGGCCGAGATGCTCCTCCATCAGCCCCGAGTCGAACCGGTCGTGGCCGGCCGGCACGGGCGTGTGGGTCGTGAACACCGTCTGCCGGGCCACCCGCCGGATCGCGTCGTCATAGGGATAGCCATCCCGCTCCATTCGGCCGCGGACGGCCTCGAGCGTGGCGAAGGCGGAATGTCCTTCGTTCAAGTGGTAGACGCCGGGCACGATGCCCAGGGCCCGGATCGCCTTCACGCCGCCCACGCCGAGGATGATCTCCTGGCGGATCCGGGTGCGGGTGTCGCCGCCGTAGAGCCGGCTCGTCAGGGGCCGGTCTTCCGGGGCGTTTTCCGGCACGTCGGAATCGAGTAAATAGAGGCTGCACCGGCCCACCGCCAGCTTCCAGACCTTGGCGTGCAGGGCCCCGCTGCGGGTATCGACGCGGACCATGATCGGCTGACCGTCGGTGCCGACGGCCGGCTCGATCGGCAGCAGATCGACCTTGGTCGGCTGATACTCCTCGTGCTGGTAGCCGTCCACGTCGAGATGCTGGCGGAAGTAGCCCTGGGTGTAGAACAGCCCCACCGCGATCAGCGGGATGCCCAGGCCGCTGGCGCTCTTCACGTGATCGCCGGCGAGCACGCCGAGGCCGCCGGAATAGATCGGCACCGACTCGTGAATCCCGAACTCGGCCGAGAAGTAGACCACGGGCTTCGAGCCGAGCACGCCGGCATGGACCGTGCTCCAGGTGTTTTCGGCCGCCAGGTACTCCTTCATCCGGCGGTGGGCCTGGTTGATGCGGCTGTAGAGCACCAGTTCCGCAGCCCGGGCCTCGAGCCGCTCGGGCGTGAACTCCGCCAGCAGCGCGATCGGGTTGTGGTCGAGCTGCCGCCAGCGGACGGGATCGAGATCCCGAAACAGGTTGGTCACCTCCGGATGCCAGCTCCACCACAGGTTGCGGGCCAGCGCCATGCACTTTTCATAGAGGTTTTGCGGCGACAGCTCGTCGAGCCGCGGGGGCAGGTGGCCGACGTGCGGCGTGCCGTTGGCCGAGGAGGCGACGGCCGTGCCCCGGGCGATGTCTTCGGCGTGGCTCATGGGTGAGGCTCCAGGTGGGAATCGGAGAGGAGGGGACCGCCTGCCAGAAGTGGCGGCAGTATAGCGGCGGTCGCGGCGGCGTGCGCCGAGGCCGCGCGGTGCGTATCATGCACACGTCATGGCCCCACGCCCCGACTCCGCCGCCCTCGCCCAGGCCTGCAAGCACCTCGCGGGCCTCGTGGAGCAATCTGCGGCAGGGGGGCCTTGGGCAAGTGGCGCGATGGGCCACCTCGCCGATGCGGGGATTCTCTCCCGGTTCGTGCCCGCCGACTGCGGGGGCACGGCGGCCGACGAGGCGACGCTCGTGGAGACGCTCGCCGCCACGGCGACCGCCTGCCTGACCACGGCACTGGCGGTCTCGCAGTGGGCCGCAGCCGTGCGGATCATCGCCGCGGGTCCGGCCATGGTGCGGGCCGCGCTCTTGCCGGCGCTGGCCCGCGGCGAGACGTTCACCACCGTGGGCATCTCGCAGCTCACCACGAGCCGGCGGCACCTGGGCCGTCCGGCACTCGCGGCTGATCGCGACGAAGCCGGCTGGCGGCTCGACGGAATCTGCCCCTGGGTGACAGGGGCAGACGCCTGCGACACGATCGTCACGGGCGCCCAGGCGACGGACGGCGGGCAGCTGTTCTTCGTGGTGCCGACAGCCGCGGCCGGCGTCGAGATCGAGCCGCCGCTCGAGATGCTCGCGCTCTCGGGGAGTCGGACGGCGGTGGTCCGGCTCACGGGTGTGCGGCCCATGCATGTGATCGAGCCCGCGGAGCGGAACGCCACGCGTACGGGCGGCCTGGCGACCACGGCACTGGCGGTCGGCGCCGCCCGGGCCTCGATCGCTGTGGTTGCCGACGAGGCGGCCCGCCGCCCGCCCCTCGCACCGGTCGCCGCCCGCCTCGAAGCCGAACTCGGCGGGCTCGTCGAGCGGCTGACCCAGGCCGCGCGAGAGGGACTCGCGGCCGAGGATCGGGACAGCCTCCGCGCCGCCGCCACCGACCTCGTGCTCAGGGCCGCCCAAGCGGCCCTGACCGCCTCGAAGGGAGCAGGCTTCGTCAGGGGGCACCCCGTGGAGCGGCTGGTGCGCGAATCGCTCTTCTTCCTGGTGTGGAGTTGCCCGCCGGCCGTGGCCGACGCGCTGTTGTGCGAGTTCTCCGGCGGCTGATGGGCCCGCCAGGCGGGGCGGCGACCCGCGTCGCCGGCTCACGAAAAACTCACGCCCCGGAGCCGCAAACTGACCTTGCTCCGCCGGGGGGAGGCACGCGATCCTCTGCGACCGGTCACCCGGTACGCTCGCATGCCCGCACCCCGCTCGATCGTCGTCGTCAAGCTGTCGGCCATTGGCGACGTCCTGCACGGCGTGCCGGTCGCCGTGGCCCTCAAGCGGGCCTTCCCCGAGGCCCGGATCGGGTGGGCCGTCGAGGGCCGTGCCGCGGATGTGCTGGCCGGCCATCCTGCCGTCGACCACCTCTTTCGCCTGCCCCGCGGCTGGCTCAAGTCACCGGCCTCGGTGCTCTCGCTTCGACAACAACTGCGGGCCTTCTCGCCCGACGTGGCGATCGATCTTCAGGGCCTGCTCAAGAGCGGCGTGGCCACCTGGCTCTCCGGCGCTCGGATGAGGATCGGTTTTGCCCGGCCCGTCGCCCGCGAGTGCGCCTGGCTCGCATGCACGAACCCCGTCAAGCCGGTCGCGACCCACGTCGTCGATCGCAACTGCGACCTGCTCGTGCCACTGGGCATTCGCGAGAGCCGGCCGGCCTTCGACATGCCCAGCTGGCCGGTGAGCCGGGAGCGGGTGCGGCACTGGCTCGCCGGCCTGCGGCTGCCCGATCCGCCCGTGGTCATCAATCCGGGTGCTGGCTGGGCGAGCAAGCGCTGGCCGGTCGAGCGGTTCGCCGCTCTGGCCCGCTGCCTCCATCGCCGTCAGGGCATTAGGCCGCTCGTGGTCTGGGGTGGGTCCGCGGAGCGAACCGCAGCCGAGCAAATCGCCGCCGAATCCTGCGGCGAGGCGCTCGTCGCGCCTGACACCACGCTCCAGGATCTCGGCGAACTGTTCCGCCTCTCACGGCTCGTGATCTCCGGCGACACCGGCCCGCTGCACCTCGCCGCCGCGGTCGGCACGCCCTGCGTGGGACTCTTCGGCCCGGTGCCCGCGGCCCGCAATGGGCCGTACGGCTCACAGCACGTGTGCGTCGAGCCACCGGACGCCCTGCGGCCGAAGTGGGACGACCGCAAGACCGACACGGTCTCGATGGCCGGGATCGACGTCGAACGGGTGGTTGCCGCGGTGGAGCAGTTGCTCGCCCGCACGAAGGCCGCGGCGTAGCCCTGCGGCATGGGCGGCCCCGAGCCCGGGCTATAATGCGGCGTCTGACCGACCTCGCAGCCGCCATGCCACGCCCCCCACGCAACCCGTTCTACGCCGTGCTCGGGATCGTGGGTTTCGCCTTCACGGTCACCGCCGCCGCGTCGTGCGTGGCCGTGCTCCGCGGGGTCCGCCCCGTGACCGCTACCGGCGGCAGCCACCTCCTCGATGCCCTCATGGCCCGCTATGGCACGTCGCTGCTCGTGGGCGAGATCGCCGTGCTGGCAGTAGCCACGGTCGGGGCCATCTGGATCGACCACGTGGCGGGCGAGAAGATTCGACGCGAGCGGGCCGCGCACCAGGCGGCCGCCCCGACCGAGGCCGCCGCGGGAGCCGACGAGCCGTGACCGCCTCGGCCGCCGCCCGGGTCGCCCTCCTCCGCGACCAGATCCGGCACCACGACCGGAAGTATTACGTCGAGGCGGCCCCCGAGATCAGCGACCGCGACTACGACCGGCTCGTGGATGAGCTGCGGTCGCTCGAGGAGAAGCATCCCGAGCTCGTCACGGCCGACAGCCCCACGCAGCGGATTGGTGACGAGCCGGTGGCGGCGCTGGTGGGCGTCCGCCACCGCGTGCCGATGATGTCGATCGACAACACCTACGGAGTGGACGACCTCCGGGCCTGGGGCCGCCGCGTCGAGAAGCTCCTGGCGGAGGCCGGCGACCCACGGCCACCGCGATATGTGCTCGAGCTCAAGATCGACGGCGTGGCCGTGTCGCTCACCTACGAAGCCGGACGGCTCGCGCTCGCCGCCACCCGGGGCAACGGCGTCACCGGTGACGACATCACCCACAACGCCCGCACGATCCCCGGCATACCGCTGGTGCTGGCGCTGGCCGACCCGCCGCCGCTGGTCGAGATCCGCGGCGAGGTCTACATGACCAACTCCGACCTCGTCGTGCTCAACGAGCGGCAGGTGGAGGCCGGGCTCCCGCCCTTCGCCAACACGCGAAACGTGGCCGCCGGCAGCATCCGGCTGCTCGACCCGCGGGAGTGCGCCGCGCGGCCGCTCGAGTTTCTCTGCCACGGCGTGGGCGACGCGACGGAACTGGGCGTCGCGTCGCAGACGGCGCTCTACGCCTGGGCCGCGCGGGCCGGACTGCCGGTGGGGCCGCGGACGGTGATCTTCGACTCGCTCGACGCGCTGGTCGAGCGGGGCACGGAGCTGATCGAGGAGCTCCATGAGCTCGACTTCGAGGTGGACGGCTTCGTGGTCAAGGTGGACGACTTCGCCCAGCAGCGGCTGCTCGGGGCCACGGCCAAGAGCCCCCGCTGGGCGATCGCCTGGAAGTTCGAGAAGTTCGAGGCCACGACCCGGCTGGCGGGGATCCGGGTGCAGGTGGGCCGCGGCGGCACGGTCACGCCGGTGGCGGATCTCGAGCCGGTCGAGCTCGCCGGCACGACCGTCCGCCGGGCCAGCCTCCACAACGCCGAAGAGGTGGCCCGCAAGGACGTTCGCGTGGGCGACGTGCTGGTGGTGGAGAAGGCGGGCAAGGTGATTCCCCATGTCGTCCGCGTGGAGAAGCACCTCCGCGAGAAGCGACTGCCCGTCTGGCATCCACCCACGGAGTGCCCCGAGTGCGCGACGCCGCTCGTCAAGGATCCCGACGGCGTCTACATCCGCTGCCCCAACGTGGACTGCCCGGCCCGGTGCCGGGAGCGGATCCGGTTCTTCGCCTCGCGAGGCGCCATGGACATCGAGGGGCTCGGCGACAAGCTCGTGGAGCAGCTCGTGGCCACGGGGCTCGTGACGCAGTACGCCGACCTTTACGCCCTCACGGCGGCGCAGCTCGAGCCGCTTGAGCGGATGGGCAAGAAATCGGCCGCCGCGCTCGTGGAGGAGATCGCCAAGAGCCGAGACCGCGGACTGATCCGGGTGCTCAACGCCCTGGGGATCCGGCACGTCGGCCCGCGGGTGGCGTCGCTGCTGGCAGGCCGGTTTCCCACGATCGACGACCTGGCCGGGGCCTCGGAGGAGGAACTGGCCGCGGTGCCCGAGATCGGCCCGGCGATCGCGGCCAGCGTGCATGAGTGGCTCGCAAGCGACTACGGCCGCCTCACGGTCGCCGGCCTGCGGGCGGCCGGGCTGAAGCTCGACGTGCCCCAGGCCGAGCGGATCGAGGCGGGACCGCTGACGGGCAAGACACTCGTGGTCACCGGCACGCTCGAGCGGTTCAGCCGCGAGGAGGCCGAGGAGGCGATCCGCCGCGCCGGCGGCCGCGCTTCAGGCAGCGTCTCGAAGAAGACCGACTACCTCGTGGCCGGCGCGGAGGCGGGCAGCAAGCTCGACAAGGCCACGAAGCTCGGCGTCGCGGTGATCGACGAGGCCGCCTTCGAGCG
>CAMCPF010000064.1 GCA_945876515.1 Candidatus Kuenenia stuttgartensis | reverse complement strand
CCCCGGCCCACGGAAGATGAGCCACTCAAAATCGTGACAAGATCCGGTTCCGTCCGGGATGGAATGAGCGACCAAGACCCCGACACCGTGCTCGACGTCCGTGACCTGCGGACGTTCTTCCGCACCGACGGCCACGTCGTGAAGGCCGTCGACGGCGTGAGCTTCACGGTCCGCCGCGGCGAGACGCTGGGGCTCGTGGGGGAAAGCGGGTCGGGCAAGAGCGTGGCCTGCCTGTCCGCGCTGCGGCTAGTGCCTGCGCCGCCGGCCTTCCATCCCTCGGGGCAGATCCTCTACCGAGGCCACGACCTGCTGGCGACTTCCGCCCGCGGGCTCGAGCGGCTCCGCGGCGACCGGCTGGCGATGATCTTCCAGGATCCGATGACCTCGCTGAACCCCTATTTGAGCGTGTGCCGCCAGCTCACCGAGGTGCTCGAGGTCCACCAGGCGGCCTCGCCCGCCGCCGCCCGGCGGACGGCGATCGCAATGCTCGAGCGGGTGGGGATTCCAGACGCCGGCCGGCGGATCGATCAGTATCCCCATCAATTCTCGGGCGGGATGCGGCAGCGGGTCATGATCGCGATGGCGCTGCTCTGCGGGCCCGAGGTGCTGTTCGCCGACGAGCCCACCACGGCCCTCGACGTCACGATCCAGGCCCAGATTCTCGAGCTCATCGCCGATCTCCAGGCGTCGCTCGGCACCGCCGTGGTGCTCGTGACCCATGACCTGGGGGTGGTCGCGGGGACGGCCGACCGGGTGGCGGTGATGTATGCCGGGCGGATCGTCGAGGAGGGCACGACGGCCGAGGTCTTCGCCAACCCCCTCCATCCCTACACCCGCGGGCTGCTCGCGAGCCTGCCCCGGATCGACACGCCGCCCCGCGAGCGGCTTGAAGCCATCCCGGGGCTGCCGCCGGATCTCGGCCACCTCCCGGCTGGGTGCCCGTTCCATCCCCGCTGCGGCCTGGCGAGCGACCGTTGTCGGCAGGAGCGGCCGTCGATGGTCGCCGTTTCACCCAGCCACAGTGCCGAATGCTTCGAGGTGGAGGCCTCACGATGATCGAGCACGCCCGGCCGCTCATCGAGGTTCGCGACCTCGTGGTCAACTTTCCGCTGCCCGCGACGGGTCTGTTCGGTGGTGGCCGCGACGCGGTGCAGGCCGTGGCGGGCGTGAGCTTCTCCGTCCGCCGCGGGCAGACGCTCGGCCTCGTGGGGGAGAGCGGCTGCGGCAAATCGACCACCGGTCGGGCGGTGCTCCAGCTGCTGCGTCCCTCGTCCGGCAGCGTGCTCTTCGACGGGCTGCCGATCCACGAGTGGTGGGTGAGGCGGGGCGGCCGCTGGGCCTGGGACGCCCGGCTGCACGGCCTCCGCCAGCGGATGCAGATGGTGTTCCAGGATCCGTTCGCCTCGCTCAATCCCCGGATGACGGTGGAGGCGATCCTTTCGGAACCGCTGCGAAACTTCGGCGTGGCGACGGGCCGCGATCGCCGGGACCGTGTCCAGCGACTGATGGAGACCGTCGGCCTTGATCCCAGGTTCATCCGCCGCTACCCGCATGAGTTCTCGGGCGGCCAACGGCAGCGGATCGGGATCGCCCGGGCGCTCGCCCTCGGCCCGGAGCTACTCGTGGCCGACGAGCCGATCAGCGCGCTCGATGTCTCGATCCAGGCGCAGGTCCTGAACCTGCTGGCCAGGCTGCGGGAGGAACTCGGCCTGACGATGATCTTCATCGCTCACGACCTCGCCGCCGTGCGGCACGTGAGCGACCGGATCGCCGTGATGTATCTGGGCCGGATCGTCGAGGAGGCCGATGCCCAGACGCTCATCGCGACGCCCCGCCACCCCTACACCCAGGCCCTGATCTCGGCCGTGCCGCTGCCCGATCCGGCCCGGGAGCGGGCCCGCGCCCGGATCGTGCTCTCCGGAGAGTTGCCGAGCCCGGTGCACCCGCCCTCCGGCTGCCCCTTCCACACCCGCTGCCCGCTCCGGGAGGACCGCTGCACCCGCGACGCTCCCCGGCTCGCGGAAATCATCCCCGGCCATGCCGTCGCCTGCCACCTGGTCGAGCGGCCAGGGCTCCCAAGTTCTCCAGTCCCACAGACTACTTGACGACTTTGACGATTGCCCCAAGTTTGCGGGGTGTCGAGTCCGATATCCCGGATGCTGCCGCTCCGCCTCGGGTCGCGGTCACATGCAGATCCGGAGTCGGGGGGCGCCGGATCGGGTCAGGTCGTCGTTCGACGGCCGAACCCCTCGAGGCGCAGCGGCGGCACTTTGCCGTCCGACCAAGTCATCACGAACACCGGCCCCGCCGGTGCCCCCGCCGTGCCCCGCATCCTCAAGCAAGCCTGGGTGATCCTCACGAGCGTCACGCTCGTGGCCTCCGGCTGTGCGCCACGGCAGCCCTTCTACTTCTTCGAGGATGGCGACCTCTCGCACTACGTGGGGGCCGTCCAGAAGATGGAGTATCCAGACACCTGCCAGGAGCCGCTCGACGAGGCGGCCGGGGCGGTCGAGCCGCTCACGCTGACCAACCCCTCGTTCGACGAGATCTGGGAACTGTCGCTCGAGGAGGCGATCCGCACGGCCCTTGAGAACGGCAAGGTGCTCCGCAACCTGGGCGGCCGATTTGCCAGCTTCGGCGGCCCGCGGCCACAGACCGGCGAGCCGGCCGTCTCGCTTTTGACCGCCCCATCCCAGACGCCCACCATCTACGACCCCGCGGTGGTCGAGACCGACCCGTTCCGCGGCGTCGAGAGCGCGCTGGCGCTGTTTGACGCGCAGCTCTCGAGCTCGCTCACCTGGGAACGGCAGAACCGGCCCCAGAACATCGGCGGCGTGGGTGAGCTCATCTTCCAGCAGCAGTTCCTCGGCGACACCGGCAACTGGACGAGTGGCATCACCAAGCGGACAGCGACCGGTGCGACCTGGGGCTTCCAAAACCAGACGCTCTACGACAATAACAACTCGCCAATCCGGCAGGACGGCGTGCCCTCGACTTGGCAGACGAACTACGACTTCACCTTCAGCCAGCCGCTCCTCCAGGGGGCGGGCGCCACCTACAACCGGATCGCCGGACCGGACTTCTTCGACAACCTCTACGGCCGGCCAAACTTCCGCGGCGTGCTCCTGGCCCGGATCAACGCCGACATCTCGCTGGCCGACTTCGAGGCGGGCGTCCGCAACCTGGTCAGCGATACCGAGCAGAGCTACTGGGAGCTCTCCTTCGCCTACCGCAACCTCGAGGCCCGCAAGGCCGGCCGCGACAGCGCGCTGGAGGCCTGGCGGAAGGTGCACGCCCTCTACGTCGAGCAGTCCCGCGGCGGCGAGGCCGACAAGGAGGCTCAGGCCCGCGAGCAGTATTTCTTCTTCCGCAGCGAGGTCGAGCAGGCCCTGACCGACGTCTACCGATCCGAGAACCGGCTCCGGTTCATGATGGGCATTTCGGCCAGCGACGGCCGCCTGATCCGCCCCTCCGATGAGCCGACCACCGCCCGGATCAGCTTCGACTGGCAGCAGTCGCTGGTCGAGGCCCTTTCCCGCTCGGCGGAGCTCCGCCGGCAGAAGTGGATCATCAAGCAGCGGGAGCTCGAACTCGTCGCCGCCAAGAATCTGATCCTGCCGCGGCTCGACATGGTGGGCCGCTGGCGGTTCCTCGGCATGGGCCAGGAACTGCTGAATCAGAACTACTTCCCTTACGAGGCCAACGGCACCGACCCGCTCGCCGGCACCGACGCCTACTCGACCCTGTTCTCCGGCCAGTTCCAGGAGTGGCAGGCCGGGGCCCAGTTCCTGATGCCGCTCGGCTTCCGCCGCGAACTGGCCACGGTCCGCCACCACCAGCTCCAGCTGGCCCGAGAGCGGGCTCGGCTCCAGGACGAGGAACTCGAGGCCTCGCACGCCCTGGTCGACGCCGTCCGCAACGTCGACACCAACTTCGCCCTGGCCCAGACCAACTTCAACCGCCGGGTGGCCGCCGAGCGGCAGGTGGAGGCGGTCCAGGCCGCCTACGACGCCAACACCGTCACGCTCGACCAGCTCCTCGACGCCCAGCGGCGGCGGGCCGAGGCGGAGAGCTCCTACTACCGGGCGCTTGTCGACTACAACCGCTCGATCTCGCAGCTTCACTACCGCAAGGGGTCGCTGCTGGAATACAACGGCGTGTTCCTCGCCGAAGGTCCCTGGCCGGGCAAGGCTTACTTCGACGCCCATCGCCGGGCCCGGCAGCGGGACGCGAGCCTGTACCTCGACTACGGCCACTCCCGGCCGGGCGTGTTCAGCCGTGGGCCGGTCACGCAATCGTTCGACTCGGTGGGCGCCGCCGCCCGGCCGATGCAGCTGCCTCCAATGGAGCCGGCCACCCGCCAGGACGAGCTGCCGGCCAAGGAGGAACTGCCGGCCGATGCAGGCCGGACACCTCAAGGCCCCGCGCCCGAGCTCCTGCCGCCCCCGGCCTGAGACCGGGGGCCATCTCGCCGGACGCTCCCTTGGCCCGGCTCGAGGAAGCCCTGGGACTCGATCGCCGACCGCATCGCCCGGCCCTGGTTGAGTTGCAGGGACAAGACCCGCCACTGCCTGTCGCTGATTGCCGCCCGCAGCGGTTTGGCGTCGAGTTCGGCCATCACCATCAGCACCAGGTGCCGCCGCATGTTGGAGTCGGCCCGGCCGAGCGCCTGGGGGTCGTTCCGCAGGGGTGGCTCATGGGCGAGCAGTTCGGTGACGAGCGCATCGTGCTGCCGCTGGTCGAGCCCCAGCGACTCGTCGAGCTTCGCCATCGTCTCGAGCACCATCGCCCGCCAATGAAATGACCGGCGGGCCGCATTCTCCGCGGCCAGGCAGGCCGCCTGCCGCTCGTCGAGCACCGCCGCGGTCGCGACCGCAAACAGCGAGCCTTCGTCGTACACGTTCCGCAGGCGATCCCGGCACTTCGCCACGTCCTGCTGGAACGCGTGCCACGCCTTCTGCCCGGCCTGGTCGTTCATGTCCACCTGGCGGCCGATGTAGGGGGTGCGCACCGCCTCCACCTCGTGGGCGAAACGGCGGGCGTCCGACTCGACGGCGAAGGCCAGCCGGCGCCGCTGTTCCTCCGTGAGCGTGCAGGAGGCACTCATCCGGTCGATCCGCTTGCGGCCCAGCTCCCGGGCCCGCTCCAGCGCCGGCGACGCCCGGGGGCCGGCCGGCTCATGGCCCGCCCCGCTCCGCAGCACCCAGCCGCCCCGCTGCTCGAACAGGTTGGCATCGAAGTTGGATCCCAGGTCGATCAAGTGCGGCTGCCGCTGGCCACCCTCCTCGGGCCCCGCCTCGCTGATCACATCGTCGTCGGCGGCGCCGGCCGACCCGCAGCCGATGAGCATCACCGCCAGCGGCGCGACGAGGGCCCGCACGAACCACACCGCCCGAGGCGCGCCGCTCATTCGCTCCACCATGGATCGCTCTGCTGGATGCCCTGTCCGTCGAGATGGAGATTGAAGCCCTGGCCCAAGAGCCGCGCGCCGGCTGCCCGGCACCACGACTCCCAGGCCGCCACCTGATCGGGAGCCAGGTGCGGCACGATCGCGGCCGCTGCGTCATCGGGGGCCGGAGGATAGTCGTTGATCCGCATGTCGCCCCGGTTGCCGAGTTCGCGGGCCCACTGCGGCCGCCACGAGCGCGTCAGTTCCGCCTCGATCTTCTGCCGCTGGTCGGCCGACAGGTCGAGCTGACGATCGACCCGGGCCAGGATCGTCAGCCGCGCAGCCTCGGCCCGGCGGGCCTCCCGCCGCTCCACCTCCGCCCGGTAGGTGGCGAACTCCGCCGGGTCGGCGAGCGGCTCGAGAGCCTTCTCCAGCCGCGAGCGGGTCTCACGCCGGGGATCGAAGTCGTCGCGGCCGAGCTGGCCGTTGAACTGCCGCTCGGTGAAGCCCCGGGCCGCGACAGTCACGGCCTCTCGGCCGGCGGCCAGGATCCGCTTGCGGGCGGCGGAGTCGAGCCCGTCGCAGCATCGCCGGATCAACTCGAGTTCGCTGTTGAGGACCGGCTGGAACATCCGCTCCAGCTGCTTGGCATGCTGCTGGATCTGCTCCCGCTGCTGCCGGTCGGCGTCCGGAGGCGGAGCCGGCGGCGCGGCGAGCGCCCGCACTCCCTGCTGGAACAGCCAGCCCAGCGCCCGGGCATCCCGCTCGGCGGCCGCCTTGGCCGCCGCCGCGGCGGCGTCGTCGCCGTGCCCGGCCGCAGGCAACAGCACCACCATGGCCGCCACGACGGCCCACGCTGGTTCGCGGCGGCTGGGCTGCATCCGGCTCATCGCTCGTAGATCGGAAGGAACTTGTAGTTCACCGCCAGCGACAAGAGCGACAGCGACGTGTCCACCGTGCCCCCGAAGCCGCCGCCACGGCCCATGAAGCCCGAAAAGCTGCCGTCCTTGCCTTGCATCTTCTTCAGCTCCTGCACCAAGCCGTCGTTCCACTTGGCCCAGGCATCCACGTCGCCCTGGAACAGGGCCTGGGCCCGGTAATACCGGGTGTAGGTCGGGTAGCCCTCCATCGACGACTGCGGATCGCGGCTGCGGCTCTTGAGGTAAGCGAGCGCCTTGTCAAACTGCGGAAGCTCCTTCTCGCGGGCGATGGCGTAGACGAGCACGGTGATGCTCGTGACGGCGTCGCTGCCACCGCCCATACCGCCCGAGTAGCCAACCTGACCGTTCGAGCCGGTCATCGAGACGTAGTACTTGATCGCCCGGTCGATCGTCTCGTCTGGCACCTCGATGCCCGCGTTGCGGGCACCCAGGAGGCCCATCATCACCGCGCCGGAGACCGACGTGTCGGCGTCGCGAGCGTCGGGCGAATACCGCCAGGCCCCGAGCGGGTTCTTCTTGGCCGAGGTCACGGCGCAGCGAACCGCCAACTCCAGGGCCTGCCCGATCGAGCGGCCCGCGCCCGGGCCCTTGGGGCTGCCCGGCTCGTCCCACAGCGTCCGGTCATCGACGGTGCCATAGGCCTCGGCCAGCGACAGCATTGCGAAGCCGTGCTGGTACATGCTGTCGTGGCCGCGGCCACTCGCGAGGAACCCGGTGTCGGGATCCTGGTCGACGATCATGCTGCGCAGCGCCTTGCGGATCGGAAGCCGATAGGGACCGAAGTTGGGATCCTCGCCCGAGGCCAGGAGCACCATCACCGCCATGCCGGTGACACCCGGACCGGCCTGCCCGTCCTTCCAGGCACCCGACGCATCCTGGGTCTTGAGCAGGTGGCGAACGCCGGCGTCGTAGATCTCGCGGACATCGCGGGGCACCGGGTCGCCGTACCGCACGAGCGGCCCCTCGGCCGACGCCGAGCCCGCGACCAGCGCCAGCCCCACGAGGGCCAGGCCGCCGGCCGACCGGAGACAGCGGACCGGATCGATGCCAATCGGCCGTGACAGGGTGCGGTGCATCAGGGAACCTCCTCGGCAGCCGGCTTGGTCTCCGGCTCCAGAATACCCTGCTCGACGAGCATTCGCTCGACCGCCTCGGCCTGACCGGCCTGGGCGATCCGCCGCTCCAGTTCGGCCCACTGCCGCGGGTCGAGGAGCGGCCGCACCACCCGCTCGCCGGCCCGACCGAGCCGGGCAAGCACGAGCATCCCATGCAAGCTCGTTGGGTCGCGGACCTGGCGTTCGTCCTCGAACACCGCCAGTGGAGGCACATCCGCGAGCAGCAACTCCACGATCGCCTGGTGCTGCCGCCGCGAGAGTCCGAGGACGGTCTCGTCGAGCTGGCCGAGCGAGAGCCTGACCATCGCCTCCCACCGGGTCGCACGCCGACCGGCGACCCAGTCAGCCAGCCGGCGCCGCTGGTCGGAATCCAAGACTCCGACCTCCACCGCCGCCACCAGCGAGCCCTGCTGGAACGCCCGCTCGATCAGCCCGCGGCACCGAATCGCATCCTGCTGCATCACCTGGAGCCGCTCCTGTTCGACCGGCCGCTGCTGCCTCGCGACCCGCTGGCCGAGATACTTCCAGCGCACCGCTTCGATCCCGCCGGCCACCCGCCTCAGGTCGCTGGCCAGCGCCAGCTCGAGCACCTTTCGCTGCTCCGGCGACAGCCCGCAGACCTGCTCGAGGCGAGCGATGCGAGCCTCGCCACGGCGGCGGAGATCGGTCAGTTTCCCGAGCACGCTGTCGTCGGCGTTCGGCGGCGCCCGGTTCACGACGACCCCGTTGTTCACGATGACGCCGTTGGCGATCACGACCCCGTTGTTGACGACCACCGCCTGGGTGGCACGGGAGAGGCCGAAGACCCCTTGATCGAACATCAGGCCGAGGTCGTAGTCCCCAACGCGGACGCCGCCCATCACCTGAACGTTGCCGGCCGGCGCGAAGCGGACGGTTTCGGCCGGTTGCGGGCCGTCCGGCACAGCTCCGACCTGATCGTCCACCGCCCGGACCCGGCCGCCGAGAGCTGCCGCGACCAGGCAGATCGCCAGGCCCGCGGCCGCCCCGCGACGATGGCCCGCCGGCCGCCGCATCATCGCGGAGCCTCCACCGCCCGCGCCCGCCAGGCGGCGACGGTTTCTGGATCGAGCGCGGCGGCGACCGCGTCGGGCACTCCCGGCGGCAGACGGGCGAACGTGACCCGCTGCCGCAGCGCCGTCGCGGCGACGCTCTCCCATTCGGGCCGCCACCGTTGGGCCAGCGTCGCGGTGACCGCCCGCCGCTGTTCGTCGTCGAGCAGGGCATCGCGATCGACCGCCTCGACGATCACGGCGATCGCGGCCGCCTTCCGCCGCGCGACGCGGCTGGCGACCTCCTCCGCGTAGCCGACGGCCACGTCCGGGCCGGCCGCTTCCTCGAGCGCCTGCTCGAGCAAGGTCTCCACGCCATTGGCCAGCGGCGCACGGCCGGCGGCCTGGTCCTCGACGAGCGCCCGGCCGGCCGCCAGGACGGCCTCCCGCTGGGCCGGATCGAGCCCCGGGCAAGCCTCCCGCACCCGCGACAGTTCCCGGGCGAGCAGGTTCTCCGCCCGCGAGCGGCGGGCCTGGGCAAGCCTGGCCTGGGCCGGCTGCGCCCCCGGGGCCTGCGGTGCGGCCGGAGGCTGGGCCGCAGGCGCAGCCGCTTCGCCATCGCCGGCGGTCCACCAGGGATCGCCGCCAGCCGGCACCGCGGCGGGGACCGGAACGGCTCCCTGCACCACCACCACGTTGCCCTGCACCTGGATCGCCTCGCCCTCGATGCGGAGTTGCACCTGGGCAGGCAGCGACACGGGCAGGCAGGCCGCCGCAAGCACCACCGCGGCAATCCGGGCGAGGCGGCTGCCCGGGAGGCTCATGGCCGCTCCTTCTCGAGGCGGTTGAAGTAGGCGTCGAGTCCCGCGCGGAACTCATCCGGCAGCACCCGCCCGGAGACGCCCGTCGCCTGCTCGTCCTCGCCGCCGGCCTCTGCCACCGAGCGATTGCCCGCCCCGACGAGCGCGAGCGCCGAGTCGCTCGTCGAGCCGGTGGACCCGCCGCCCGGTGTGCCTCCGCCGCCCCCACCGCCTCCGCCGCCGCCGTTCGAGCAGGCGGCCTGAGCCGCGAGCAGGAGTTCGATGGCCTCGGTCTCCGCGCCGATCGCCTTGGGGCCAGTGTCGGGGGAGCCGAGGATGTCGGCCGCCTCCACCATCACCTCCTCCACCTTGTCGAACAGGCCGAGCTCCTGGGCGAACTGCCGCTCGCCGTCCGGCTCTTCGAGCAGCCGATCGACGATGTCCACGATCCGATCGGCGAGCCCCTCCTGCCGGTCGGCGAGCGCCGCGGCGGTGGCGGCGAAGGCCTCGTCATCGACCGCGTCCTTGGCCTGCTGGGCCACCCGCGTCTCCTCGCGGAGATTCACCTCCTCCTCGAGGATCTTCATGGTCTCGAGCACCACCTCGGGAGGCACGCTCTCGCGCTGTTCGCCCTCGCCCTCGCCGCCACCACCGCCTTCCTTCGGCGGCACGAGGTCGTCTGCCAGCCGGTCGAAGGTGTCGGACCAGAACTCCGCCTGCGTGATCGACATCCCGGCCTTGGTGGCGACGTCGTCGGCCAGCTGCCGCAGGCTGCCCAGCGCGTCGAGATCCTTCATCTCCTCGAGCACCGTGCGAAACGCGGGCAGCTGCCGGCGATCGAGGTAGGCCTGCATGTCGTCCATCAACGCCGAGACCTTGTCGGTCTCCCGCACGGTCAGCTCGCGAACCCCGCCGATCGCCTCGTCGATCTTCGCCGGCCGCTCATCGGTGGCGACGAAGGCCTCGGCCGCCAAGCCGGCCAGGCGGCCGCCGATCGAGGCTTGCTCGCGGGAGGCGAGCGTGAACCGCTTGACGAAGGTGCTCCCCTCGAGCCGGGCCATCACGGCCGCCAGTTCGTCGGCCACCTTGGCGAACTCCTCGAGCAACTCCTCCTGTTTGGCGATCGCCTCGTCGAGCGCCTCGTCGGCCGGCGGCGCGGCTTCGGCGGCCTCGCCGGGGGCCTTCGGCTTCGAGACGCCCGCCTGCGTCGAGGGCAGGCCAAGACGGCCCTGCCCCGGAGCCCCGGGCTTCTGCTCGCCGCCCGCGTCGGGATCCTTGGGTTGTTGCGACGACTCCTTGTCCACGACCTGCGGGATCGGCGGCGTGGGCTGGCCCGGCTCCCCCCCCTGGCCGCCGCCGGGC
>CAMCPF010000063.1 GCA_945876515.1 Candidatus Kuenenia stuttgartensis | reverse complement strand
TCCAGGCCCTCCCGCATGTTGCCGGCGGTGAGTTTGCCGCGGCCGCGGAGGGAGTTGATGGCGGAGGAGAGCGAGGCGGAAAGCGATTCGAACATGGGAGCCTGATGCGGATTTGGGGCGGAAAAGAGCCCCGGAGTATACCGCCGCGCTGCGGCCGATCAGCGGCCGCCGCGGGCCAGGTGGACCGAGCCGCGGGGGGACCGTTTAGCCCGGATAGCGTTTATCCTGAATGGAGTCTGTACCCGGAGGTGAGACAGCAGAAATGGGAGCCGTGAATCGTGTTCCGCTCGGCATCGCCGCGGGCGGGATCGTCCTGGTGGCGCTCGCCCCGTGGGCCGCTCCGGCCGTCGAGACCTCGCGGCCGGCCCGCGACGCGGTCGTAGGCCGCTGGGAGCCGGACGTCGCCGCGCTCGAGGCGCTCGACGACCGAGAGAGCGATCCGGCCGACGCCGTTCTGTTCATCGGTTCGTCGAGCATCCGTCTCTGGGATTCGATCGCCACCGACATGGCCCCCTGGCCGGTCGTGCGCCGCGGTTATGGCGGCGCCCGCTACCGCGATCTCTGCCATTTCGCACCCCGGCTCGTCGCCGCGCACGACCCGCGGGCGATCGTGGTGTTCTCGGCCAACGACATCTCGGAGCCAAGCGAGGCGCCGGCCGTCGACGAGGTGATGATCGACGTGCGGGCGACCCTGGCCGGGATTCGCGGCCGGCATCCGCGGGTGCCGGTGCTGTTCGTGGCCGTGACCCCGACCGCTTCCCGGTGGCAACTCTGGCCCGAGATTGCTCGGCTCAACGCCGCGATCGAGAAACTGTGTGCCGAGGAGGCCGACACGTTCTTCGTCGCCACGGCCGAACGGTTCCTCGACCCGGCCACCGGGCGGCCTGCGGCCGATCTCTTCCAGGCCGATCGGCTGCACCTCAGCCCGGCCGGCTATGCCGTGTGGGCCGAGGCGATTGCCGCGGCTCTGACGGAAGTGTTTGCCGAAGCGGAAGCGGCGGCGGTCCGTTGACGGCGTTGTCGAGAGGCCCCGACATGGCCTCCGCCGGCCCGATTGCTCCCCCCGGTGACGGGCCGCCCGTTCGGGAGGCGACACACGCTGTGCCGCGCAGACCCGACGCGTGGCCGGCGAAGGCGGCGCGTCACCGGAGGGAGCAGGTGCCGCGGGGCGATGCGCCCCGCGGCCGGACTCGACTGGGCGGGCTCAGCTGAACGTGCCCGGCTCACCGGCCGGCGCCATGGGCATCCCGACCGGATGGCCCGAGCCCACCGCGCCGTCGCAGCAGGGGGCCGGGGCCGCGGCCGGGCCGCACGGCTCGCACACCGGCCCGCAGGGCGCCGCCATCGGGGCCTGGCAGGGCTCTGCCTGACGGCCGCACGGGGAGCGAAACTCCATGAACGAGGGTCGGCGGCAGCTGTTGCCGCCGCCCATGCAGCTGCTGCAGCCGGGAGCCGCTGCGAGGGCGGCCAGACCGAGCGCCAGACAGACGATGCGCGACATGACGGACTTCTCCAGCGGGCGACAGGCCCGAGCGATGAGCGGATGGGACCAGTGGTGGCGCCGCCGCCACCACCGAAACCCTAGCTCACGATTTCGCGCCGGGCGGCGGGCTGCCAAAAAAGTCTCGCCGTCGGGGTCTGGCGGTGAAGCGGGGTGAGGGTTGCCAAGCCGGCTCGTCCCGCGCGGCGCGGAGGCGAGAAGTGTCCCGATCGCGTGCTAGAGTTTTTTCGCTGCGACCGCAACCGCCGGCGTGACTGCTGGTGCGCGGGCATCCGTCAACCGATACCTATCCGCATATGTTGCCCAGCCGTTTCCTACCGCCGCGCCTGCTCGCCGCCGCCGTCCTCCTGGTCGGCATGGTCGGCATGGTCGCGATCGCGGCTCGCGCCGCCGAGCCGGACGCCACGACGGAGAGCCCAGTCGGCCAGCCCGAGGCCATGGAGCAGGCCGAGGGCGAGGCCGAGACAGACTGTCCCGCCGCGCTGGCCATCGGGCCGCTCGACGTGTGGGTGGCGAGCACGCGGCGCCTGCCGGGCGTGTGCCGCACCCCGGCGCACGCCGATCTGGCGATCGAGCAGCTCGTGAACGACGGCGGCTGCCGCCGCTGGGAGCGGGCCGACCTCACCGGTCTGCTCGCCGATCCCGGGCGGCCGCTCGTGTTCTTCGTGCACGGGAACCGCTACGAGCCGGCCGACGCCAAGGCCCAGGGAATCTCGCTGGCGCAGCGGATGGCCCAGGCGCGGGGCGGCCTGCCACCGCGGGTGGTGATCCTCTCCTGGCCCAGCCAGAAGCAGGGCGTGCTCCTCAAGGACGGCCGCCGCAAGTACGAGCGGGCCTATGCCGACGGGCAATACCTCGCCTGGCTGCTCGGTCGGGTCGAGCCCGAGCAGCCCGTCGCGATCGTCGGCTACTCCTTCGGTGCCCTGGTGGCCACCGAGGCGCTCGACGAACTCGCCCGCCGCGACGCGTCTGCGGCCGACGGGATCCGCTGGGCCGACCGGCCCGGCCGCACCCATCTGGTGTTCGTGGCGCCGGCCCTCCGGGCCGACGCCCTGGCCCCGCGCGGGCCATTCCGGCGGACGCTCGACGGCGTCGATCGGATCACCCTCCTGATCAACTCCCGCGACGAGGCCCTGCGGTTCTTCCCGCTCCTGGAGCCGCAGGCCAAGGCCCCCGCCCTCGGCTTCGTGGGCATGCCCCGCCGCTGGCTGCCGGCCGAGGTCGAATACGCTGCGATCGATGCGGCGGGGGTCGTCGGCAAACTCCACACGATGCGACGCTACCTCGACGCGTGGCCGCTGGCCGAGCGGATCGCCGGCGGGGCGCTCGACGGGCTCGCCGGGGAGTAGCCGGCCGGCGGACGTGCGGCCCGGTTCAGGCCGCCCGCCTGGTCGGCAGCGTGCCGTCCCGGGCCAGTCGGGCTTCGACCATCATCCGCACCACGACGGGCATCGTGTGCTCGGCCGTCCAACCGAGCCGTTCACTGGCCCGGCGGGTGTCGGCCCGGCCGCAGGCGATCTCGCTGGGACGCACGAGCGCCGGATCGCGGATCACGTGCCGCCGCCAGTCGAGCCCCACGGCCCGGAAGGCCTCGGCCACGAAGTCCTCGAGGCTCGTGGTCACGCCGGTGGCGATCACGAAGTCTTCGAGCTCGTCCTGCTGGAGCATCTGGTGCATGGCCACGACGTATTCCGGGGCCCAGCCCCAGTCGCGGCGAACCGAGAGGTCACCGAGCCGGAGCGAGTCTTGTTCTCCCCGGGCGATCCGGCAGGCAGCCGCCACGATCTTCTGGGTCACGAACCGCTCGGGCCGGAGCGGGCTTTCGTGGTTAAAGAGGATGCCCGTGGCCGCCGGGATGCGATAGGCCTCGCGGTACTGCGCGACCTGCCAGAAGGAGGTGGCCTTGGCGATCCCGTACGGGCTCCGCGGTCGGAGCACCGTGGTCTCGCCGGCCGGCTCTTCCCCCGCATTGCCGAACATTTCCGAACTGCCGGCGCTGTAGAGCCGCACCGGCCGGTCCAAGAGCCGCAGCGCCTCCAGCAGGTTGAGCGTGCCGACGACGATGCTCTCGAAGGTCTCGACCGGCTGCTCGAACGACAGGCCTACGCTCGTCTGGCCGGCGAGGTTGTAGACCTCGTCGGGGGCGGCCCGCGTGAGCGTCTGGAGCGTGGAGCGGAAATCGACCAGCGACATCGAGACCAGGCCGACGCGATCGCGGATCCCCAGTGCCTCGAGCCCCGTGAAGCGGCCGGCTTGGGCATCGCGGCTGGTGCCCACGACCGCATACCCGAGCGAGAGCAGGTGGGCGGCCAGATAGGCGCCGTCCTGGCCACCGATCCCGCAGATCACGGCGGTGCGGCCGGCGAACTCGGGCGGCGGATCGCTGGCTGGGTGGTTCATGGCGAGGAGATGCCGATTGGGGGGCGGGGACGATAGCAAGGCCCCCCGCGGCCAGGAAACGGCAGTTCCCCCGGCATTTTGCCAGGGCCGAACAGGCCGGTTCCGCTCACGCGAGTGCGAACCAGGTCGCGGTGCGGGCCAGGCCGTCGGCGAGGGCTACCGTCGGTCGCCAGCCGAGCACGTCGGCCGCCCGAGCGGGATCGACGAGGTTGCTCCGCAGGTCGCCGGGCCGGGCTGGGCCGTGCTCGGGCGGAGGCAGCGGGCTGGCCCGCCCGCGAGCCACGAGGTCCGTCTCCAGCGCGCCGCGGACCATCCGCTCCAGATCATTGACGTCGGTGCCGATTCCCGTGCCGATGTTGAGGCTCGTGAGCGTGCCGCGGCTCACCTGCCCGGGGGCTTGGAGCGATTCGGCTGTGAGGGCAAGCAGGTTGGCCCGGGCCACGTCCGGTCCATAGACGTAGTCGCGGACATATCGGCCGTCGCCGTTGATCCGAGCCGGTTGGCCGGCCAGCAACTTCCTGCAGAAGATCGCCACCACGCCCGCCTCGCCGTGCGGGTTCTGGCGGGGACCGTAGACGTTGGAGTAGCGCAGGGCGACGGCGGTGAGCCCGTGCTCGCGGGCGTAGAACTCGAGGTACCGCTCGCCCACCCACTTCGTGATGCCGTACGGGCTCACCGGGGCCGCTGGCATCGACTCCGGGGCGGGGGTGGTCACGTCGCCGTAGAGGACGCCGCCGGAGGAGGCGAACACGAACCGCCCCGCGCCGTGCCGCACGGCGGCGTCGAGCACGTGGACGAGCCCCAGCACGTTGACCCGGGCGTCGAAGGCCGGTTCGCGGACCGAGCGGCTCACCGACATCTGGGCCGCCTGGTGGCAGACCGCCTCGGGTCGTTCCGCGGCGAAGACCCGCTCGACGGCGTCGGGGTCGGCGATGTCGGCCACGTGCAGCGGCACGCCTGGCGGGAGATTGTCGGCCGTGCCGCTCGACAGGTCGTCCAGCACCGCTGGCGTGTGGCCGGCCGCGAGCAGGGTGTCGACGATGTGGCTGCCGATGAACCCGGCGCCGCCGGTGACGAGGATCTTCATGCGTTCGGGTGGGCCACGGGGGCGAAGGGGCCGTTCCTCCGCGTCCGAGTTCAACGGTGTCGCCGGCTCGGGGGCGGCAAAAGTCTCGTCGCCACAGTGAGCCGGGAAACTATTTAGCATACCGCCGCGGTCCGGCCCCCCGCCTCCGGGCGTCCATGCTTCCGAACTCCGGATTCCGGATCCTGTTTCCCCATGATCCTGCTTCACGAACAGTACACGTCGCCCGACCCGGCTCGCGCCGCCGAACTGGACCGGGTGCGTGAGCTCAACGCATCCAGCGGCGTGTTCACCGAGATCGTGCCGCTGGCCGACGGCAGGCGGAAGTCGTTCGCCGACTTCTTTCGGCTGGCCGCCGACCGGTTCGCGGGGGAGGTCTGCGTGGTGGCCAACGCCGACATCGCGTTCGATGAGTCGCTGCGCGGCGCGGAGGCTCTGGTCAGGTCGTGGCTGCGGCCGCTGCTCGTCGCCCTCTCCCGTTGGGACGACCCTTCCGGGCCATCCATGGAAGGCCGCGTCGATCCCACGCGGTGGCGGTTCTACTCCCATTCGCAGGACACGTGGATGTTCGTCGCCGGCGGGCTGCCCGCGTTCGAGGCCGGCTTCACGCTCGGCATTCCGGCCTGCGAGAGCCGGCTGGCCCACGAGGCCTTCCGGGCCGGCGTCGGCGTGCTCAACCCGGCGCTCGCGGTTCGCACCTGGCACCATCACGCCTCCGGGACCCGCACCTGGAAGCACGCCGACGCCTACCGCGGACCGCTGTATTTTCCCAGGCTGACGACGCTCGAGGCCGTCGCCTCTGAGGGCTATGTCCTCGACCGGGGCCGCTTCCAGACGCGGAAGGAGATTGTCACGAACTGACAGCCCGCGGGGCGTCGATGCCGGGCGGGTTCCCACTGGATTGTTTGACCGGGCCCCGGGGTGGCGTATCCTCGGAGGGATGTGGGGCCGATCCGCCCCGGGACCGCTTGGTCGGCCCGCCCTCCTCAGGATCATCCAGGGCTGCTCCCGTGCCAAACCGACTGGATAGCAGCAGGAAGAGCGACCGGCGGCCCGGCGGCTTCAGTTTGGTGGAACTGCTCGCCGTGGTGGCGATCCTGGGCACGCTCGTCTCCCTGACGCTGCCCGCGGTGCAGTCGGCCCGCGAGAGCGCCCGCCGCGCCGCCTGCTCCAACAACCTGCGGCAGATGGGGATCGCGCTGGTCAACTACGAGTCGGCGCGGCGCTGGTTTCCGCCGGGCGACGACGCCTTGTCACGGCGGAATCACGCCTGGAGTTCCTTCATCCTGCCGTATCTCGAGGAGCAGAAGACGGCCGGTCGGATCGACTACACCCGGCCGTGGAACGATCCGCGGGGCAATGCGGCGATCGCTGACCTGATCATCTCGACCTACGTCTGCCCGAGCGGCATGGTCTCGTTTCCCGGGAAGCAGGATTATGGCGGGGTGATGGGCAACGCCGTCGTGCTTTCTGAAGAAGAGGTTCCGGAGTTGCCCCCGGGCTGGGCCCACAGCGGCGTGCTCTATGCCACGGCCAACGACTGCCCGCGGCCGTGCCGGGCCGCCGAAGTGAGCGACGGACTCTCCAAGACGCTGTTGGTGAGCGAAGGGGTGGACCGGGGGTTCCCTGACATGGACAACGAGTCGCGTATCGGCAACGCCCGCTGGGCCTGCGGCACCAACTGCTTCTTTCTCAGTTCGCCCGTGCTCAACACCCCTGATGTCGATGGCTTCCGCAGCTACCACCTAGGGGGCGTGCATGGCCTGTTCGGTGACGGGCGGGTCGTGCTGTTGGTCGAAAATACGGATCCCGAGATCCTGATCGCGATCAGCACCAAGGCCGGAGGCGAGGTGACCGGGCCGATCCCCTAGCCCTCCCAGCCCCCGAAAACCCCGGCTTTTACCCGATCGAAAAAGGTATTTTGACGTGGCCGCCGCCGGCGGTACGATAATGTCGATCGTGGTGCTGGGGCACGGCCACGGATTGGCGTCCAGTTCAAGATTTTTATCCTTTCTGTTTCCCGTTCTCCGCCAAGCAAGGAATCAACAAATGATCCGTAATCTCCTCTGCGTCGCCGTGCTGGCCGCTGTGGCGTCCGCGTCCGTTCCCGTCATCGCTGGTGGCGGTGGCGGCGGCTCCAAGGGCGGCGTTGCCGTCCGCATGAAGAATGTCGGCGTCAACCCCGTCGCAGTGAACGCCGTCTCGGGTAGTCAGACCGTCAGCCAGATCGTGAACACCGCTCGCACGGTCGGCGCGAACGGTGTGGCTCAGTTCTCGGTTCGCTCGGGTGCCTTCACCGCCGTGGCTGCCGATCCCTCGGCTCCGCTGGTCGCGAACAGTGTCCGTAGCTTCAACACCCGCAGCTTCAAGACTGTCTATCTCTACGCCCAGCAGGACGGATCCGCCGCCACGCTCGTCGGCGCCCCCAGCGGCGTGAAGTTCTGAGCAAGCGGCCCACGCGGCCCTGATGTCCACCGCGGCGGGCGGATCGCGAGTCGGTCCGCCCGCCGTGTGCATTGCAGGAGACCGCGACGACCAGGAATCGCGACATGATCGGCCTCCCCGCGGATGGCGTGCAGCGGTCGCCCCGCGGTGTGTGGCCGGCCCTGGCGCCGCTTGCCTGGGCCGCGGCCGTCGTTTCGACCGCGGTCTTCGTCGCCGCCCCGTGGCTCGACGAGCGACTGGTGCCGGCCGGTTGGCTCGGTGTCGCGGCGGGCCTCGTGCTGGCCACCGGTCGCCAGGGCTGGCGAGGGGAGTTGGCCGTGCTCGCGTCGGCCGTGCTCGCGATCGCAATCGCCTTTCACTGGACGCCCGAGGTGCTCGCCGACGCGATGCGGACGAGCAAGTTCGTGGGCTTCGCTTTTGCCGTGCCGATCGTGCTCTGGGATGCCTGCCGGCTGGCGCTTCCCTTCTGGGTGGTCGGGCGGCTCTGCCGTGATCCGCGTGTGGCATGGCTGCCTGCGGCGTTCGTGGCCGTGGTGGCCGAGGCGGTGATCCCCGGGGTCTTCCCCTGGAAGCTCGGCTATTCCCAGCTCGCCTGGCCCGCGACCGTCCAGGCCGCGGCGCTGGCCGGGCCCGAGGCGAGCACGCTCACCTTGTTCGCAACCGCCGGCGCCATCGTGGCGGTGCTGGCCACCTTCGGGCCGGGAGGGGATCGGCGGCTGCCCGCCGTCGCGACGGCGGCGCTGGTCGTCACGGTCGCAAACCTCGCCTTCGGCACGATCGTAATCGGGAAGGTCGAGGCGCGGATGAGCGCGGCGCCCAAGCTCCGACTGGCGGTCGTGCAGGCGGATCCCGACGATGCCGCCGGGATCGACTCGCTGCGGCGGCTCACCCGCACCGCCTGCGCCACGAATCCTCCGCCGCAGCTCGTCTGCTGGCCGGAGTGCAGCGGCGGCTCCTATGAGGATGGCCTCGATTCGTTCGCCGACGAAGCGACCGTCTTTCGCCGCTCCCGGAACCCCCAGCGGGGCCTGCGGCCGCTACCCGATCCGGCCTGTCCGCTCCTCCTCGGGGGGCGGATCTACCGCGGCTATCGCGAGCGGCCCCGCGAGATCTTCCAGGCGGCCCTTCTGATCGACACGGATGAGCGGCTTGCCGGAGCCTCCCAAAAACGGCACCTGATGCCCTTCGGGGAGTACGTGCCCTTCGCCGACGTGATCCCCGAACTGCGGCTCTCGTTCCCGATGGAGACCACCTACAACGTCGGTCATGACGCCGGGCCGCTCACCAGCGGGCCCGCCCGGATCGGCCCCCTCCTCTGCTACGAGGACATGGTTCCGGCCGCGGCCGCCTCGCTCGCCGCCGATTCGGCGAACCTGCTCGTGTCGCTGATCCACGGGGCCTCGTTCACCAACCCGCTTACGCTCCGGCAGCACCGCCTGCTTGCGCAGCAGCGGGCGATCGAATGCCGCCGCTGCCTGGTGCGGTGCAGTTCCACCGGCGAGACCTGCGTGATCGACGCCGCCGGTCGAATCGTGAGCCGCCTGCCGCTCGGCGGCGAAGGGGTGCTGGACATCGAGGTGCCCCTGCTCGAGCCGCTGCCGCCCGCCGTGCGCTGGCGCTGGGCGCTGCCCGCAGCCTGCGCCGTCGGCTTGGCCGGTCTCCTGCTCGGCGGCAGGCTGCGAACCCTGGGGGGCTTGCGGGGGTGAGGCCCCGGCCGCGCGGCCTGCGGGCAAGCGGCCGTCTTGCGGCGGAGTGGCGGACTGTGGGATAGCCCCGGCTCCATTCCCGAGCCGCGGCCTGCGGTTCGGTCGTGGGCAGCCCGTCTCCGGCCGCAGGGATCCCCGCCCATGCCCAAACTCTTCCGGTCGGCCCGCCGGCGGGGGCCGCCCCTGCCCGCCGACGCCGACGCCGCCACGCGGGCGATCATCGAGCGGGTCGGACCGTTCACGATGACGAGCCCGGAGCGGATCATGGCGGTGCGCGACGCGGTCGCGCACGTCTGCCGCCACGGCATCGCCGGCGCGATCGTCGAGTGCGGTGTCTGGCGGGGGGGAAGCATGATGGCCGCGGCGCTCACGCTGCTGGAGTTCGGCGAGCGGCGGCCGCTGCACCTGTTCGACACCTTTGCCGGGATGCCGCCGCCCGGCACCGTCGATCGCGACATCACGGGGACCGCCGCCGCCCGGCTCTTGGCGACGGAGGATCGCGCCACCGGCTCCACCTGGGCCTACAGCCCGCTCGACGACGTGCGGGAGAACGTGCTGGGCACGGGCTATCCTCCCGAACTCGTGGCCTTCGTGCCCGGTCGCGTCGAGGAGACGATTCCCGCCCACGCCCCCGAGCAGATCGCCGTGCTCCGGCTCGACACCGACTGGTACGAGTCCACCCGGCACGAGCTCGAGCACCTCTACCCGCGGCTGACCGTCGGCGGCCTGTTGATCGTCGACGACTATGGCCACTGGGAGGGGGCCCGTCGCGCCGTCGACGAGTACCTCGCCGCGACCGGGGCGAAGCTGTTCCTCGCGCGGATCGACTACACCGGCCGGCTCGCCGTGAAGCTGACCGCCTGACCCGTTCCCCACCGCCACTCACACCCTCGGTGACCCTGTGATCCGGTTCGCATCCACCCGCCGCGTGATCGCCCCGCCGCGGCCCCGGCTGAACCTCGGCTGCGGCACGCGGCGACACGCCGCCTGGACCAACGTCGATCTCGTGCCCGCCGGCCCCGACGTGATCGCCGCCGATCTTCGCCGGCCGCTCCCCTTTCCGGCCGGCAGCTTTCAGGCCGTGTATGCAGCCCACGTGCTCGAGCATCTGGTGCCCGCCGAGGCCGGCCGCTTGCTGGCGGAGGTGTGGCGGCTGCTCGCCCCCGGCGGCATCGTGCGAATCGTGGTGCCGGACCTCGAGGGAATCGCCAGGGCGTATCTCGAGAGTCTCGAGCGGGCCGGCTCGGTCCCGTCGCCGGAGCGTCGTTGGGAGCACCGCTGGATGACGGTCGAGCTGCTCGACCAGCTCGTCCGCGACACGCCCGGCGGCCTGATGCGGCGGTGGTGGTCGTGCCAGCCGGTGCCGGCCCGCGGGTTCATCGAGACGCGGCTCGGCCAGGAAGCCGCAGCCGGAATCGCCGCCGTGGCCGCCGCCCGGCGGACGACTGCCGGCGTGCCGCTCGAGCCGGGCGAAATCTTCGCGGCCGAACCGGCCACACCCCGGGCCGCGCAGCGGTTCGCCGC
>CAMCPF010000062.1 GCA_945876515.1 Candidatus Kuenenia stuttgartensis | reverse complement strand
AAGGCCTTCGAGGCCGGCCGCACCGTGGCCAACGCGCTGGGCGGTGGCGGAGCCCAGGCGGGCGGGGCGGCCCCGGTGGGGAACGCACCGCAGCCGCCGGCGAATCCGCCGCCGGGCGGCCCGGGCGCCAGCCGCTCCGAGGAGGAGCGGAATCGCTGGCGGAAGTCGATGATCGATCGCACGACGCCGCAGGAGCGGGCCCGGTACACGGAGTGGCGGCGGGCCATCGATGCCCGGCGGGAACAGCGCGGCATGCCGAGCAGTTGGCCCCGCTGAGGCCCCGGGCCAGGCAGACGAAGGGCATGCTCCAATGCACGATACGCTCGGTCTCCTCGAGGAAGCCCGCCAGTTGGCTTCCGATCTGGGCTACGTGGTGCGGGAGGAACCGCTCGGAGATCTGGCCGGCGGCCCGTGTGTGGTGGGAGGCGAGCGGCGGATCCTGCTGAATCTGGAGCAGGGACCGGCCGATCGGCTGGATGCCCTGCTGCGGGCGCTCGCCGCCGATCAACGCTCCGAGGCCGAGCCCAAGAGCCGGCTCCTGGCCAAGCGGCTGGCGGCGCTCGGCAGCCGTCAGTGACGAAGTCGGTGCAGGACCGTCAGCGATAGAGGCCGTGCGTGGCGATGTATCGCTCGACGGCCCTGGGCGTGCGGTAGCGGATGCTCCGGCCGGCTGCGACCGCGGCCCGGAGCCCAGTGGCCCGGACGCCGACGGCGGGCATCCGCACGCGCCGGGCCAGGATCACCGCGACGGCGTCCGTGCCGAGCAGGTCGGCGAGCCCTCCCGCAGCCATCGCGGCTGCCAAATCATCGAGCGAGTCACGTTCCACCGCCACGATCTCGGCGAGCGTCGCGATCCGCTCTGGCTCCCGCCAGGTGGGCAGGCCGGCCAACGCGTCGGGGCCGAGCAGGAGCACGAGCGTGTCGTCCGGATGGGTGCCGGCGAGCTCGGTGAGCGTGTCGACCGTGAAGCTCGTGCCGCCACGGTCGAGTTCGATCGACGAGACGGCGAACGGATCGTGGCCGCCGATCGCCAGCGAGAGCATCTCGAGCCGGTGCCGCCCCTCGGCCAGGATCCGCCCCGGCTTGTGAGGCGGCGCGGCGGCCGGCACGAACACGACCTGGTCGAGCTGGGCCTGTTCCCGCGCGCACTCCGCCGCGATCAGGTGCCCGAGATGCACCGGATCGAAGCTCCCGCCAAACACGCCGATCCGCATGAGGTTTTCCGGAGGAGGATTCGCCGCGCAAAAACAAAACTGTTTCGGCGATCAGCCTACCCTGGTTCCCACCCCCGAATCATCTCTGGACTGCGATGGGTTATCCGTGCCAATCGAGCGGCGTAGGAAACCGAGCGAAGCAAGGATTGCGCAGCGAGGTTTCCTCCGAGCGACCGGAGGGCAGGCGGGCACCGATCGGCGCAGCGGATTGGTCGCGGAGGGAGCGCCCGGCGAGATGGCACGGGTAACCGCGAGCGCGCGCGCAGGGGATCCCTTAGAATCACCCGCATGCCGCCCGACCAGCCGACTCAGCGGGATCTCTTCGAGCACCGGCCCGCGTGGGCCGAGGATGACCGGCGCCAGGGCACGATCGCCACGGTCGTGCTGCCCGACGGCGTGGACAAGCCGCTCGATTACCTCGTGCCGGAGGCGCTGGCCGCGGCCGTCGAGCCGGGCCGCCGGGTGCGGGTGCCGCTGGGGCGGGCCAATCGGCTGCGGTTGGCCTACTGCGTGGCCGTGCGGTCGGGCGAGTTGCCGCAGACGCCGCTCAAGGAGGTGTCGGGTGTCGAAGACGACAAGCCGCTGCTCTCGCGGCGGATGCTGGCACTGACCGAGTGGATGGCGGAGCGGTGGATGGCCCGGCGAGGCGAGGTGCTCGAGGCCGTGCTCCCGGCGGGGGTGCGGCTGCGGCAAAAGGCGAGGGTCTCGCGACTGCTCGTCGCGGGCCAGGTCGATCCCGCCCGCAAGCTCACGCCGGCCCAGGCGCGGGTGCTGGCCGCGGCAACGCAGCCCGCCAAGGCCGAGCAGCTCGCGCACGTCGCCAACGCGAGTCGGGCGGTCGTGACTCGGCTGCTGAAGCTGGGGCTGCTCCGGGAAGCGGGCACGGTTGCGGCGGCAGCGGGCCCCGCCCGGCGGGCCATCGCCCACGACCGGCCAGAGGAGCTCTCGCCGGCCCAGGCGACGGCCCTGGGGGCGATCTCGGCCGCGATGCGCGAGGGACGGCACGAGACGATCCTGCTCTTCGGCGTGACCGGCAGCGGCAAGACGGAGGTCTACCTGCAGGCGGTCGAGGAGACGATCTCCTACGGACGGCAGGCGATCGTGCTGGTGCCAGAGATCAGTCTCACCCCGCAGACCTGCGACCGCTTCCGGGCCCGGTTCGGCACGGTGGCGGTGCTCCATAGTCACCTGACGCCGGCCGAGCGACACGGCCAGTGGCGCGAGATCGCGGCCGGCCGGGTGAACGTGGTGGTCGGAGCCCGCTCGGCGATCTTCGCGCCGGCGCCCAGGCTTGGCCTGATCGTGATCGACGAGGAGCACGAGAGCTCGTTCAAGCAGGCGACGGCGCCGCGGTATCACGCGCGGGACGTGGCAGAGTGGATCTCCCGCGCGGAGGGCGTGCCGCTCGTGCTCGGTTCGGCGACGCCGGCGCTCGAGACCTTCGCCCGCTGCCTGTCCGGGGAATGGCGGATGTGCCGACTGGCCGATCGCGTCGGTGGCTCGCAGCTGCCGGCGGTGATCACCGTCGACCTCCGCGACCGCTCGGCCCGCAGCCGGGGTGCGATCAGCCCGCGACTGGCGGCGGGGGTCCGCTGGGCGCTCGACGCCGGCGGGCAGGTGATGCTGCTGCTCAACCGCCGCGGCTTCGCGACCCACGTTCAGTGTCAGGCCTGCGGCCACTCCATGCGCTGCCCGCAGTGCGAGATCGCGCTCACGCTCCATCAGCCGGGCAACAAGGGGGTGTGTCACGGCTGCGGGCTGGTGACCCGCCTGCCGGCCGACTGCCCCGAATGCCGGTCGCCGGGGCTCGTGCACCGCGGCACGGGCACGCAGCGGCTCGAGGAGCAGGTGCGGAAGGCGTTTCCCGACGCGGCGGTCGCCCGGATGGACACCGACACGATGCGGAGCCGCGGCAGCCACGAGAAGACCCTCGACGCCTTCCGCGATCGGCAGATCGACATTCTCGTGGGCACGCAGATGATCGCCAAGGGGCTCGACTTTCCGAGCGTGATGCTCGTGGGCGTGGTGAACGCCGACGCGGCGCTCCACTTGGCCGACTTCCGGGCCGCCGAGCGGACCTGCCAACTGGTCACGCAGGTCTCGGGCCGCAGCGGGCGGGGGCCGCAGGGGGGCCGCGTGGTCGTGCAGACGAGCACGCCCGACCACCCTGCGATCCGGGCGGCCGCCGTCCACGACTACGAGGCCTTCGTGCGGAGCGAGTTGCCGATTCGCGAGGCGTTGCTCTATCCCCCGTTCGGCAACGTGATCCGGCTGGTGGTGCGGGGCGCCGACGAGGACCGTGTGGCGGCCTGGGCGGGCACGCTCGCCGAGCGGCTGCGGGCTGCGGCGGCGCAGGATGGGGCGGCGGGCCTCCGCGTGCTCGGCCCGGCGCCGGCGCCGATCCCACGGCTGCGGGAGCAGTTTCGCCATCACCTCCAGGTGCACGGGCCGGATGGCCCCGCGCTGCGTGCGCTCGTCGGTCGGGCGACGGCGGGCCTGAAGACACCCGACGGGATCGCCTGGATCGTGGACGTCGATCCGGTCGAGATGCTGTAGGCGGAAGCCGTTGCGCGCAGGGTAGGATGGGGGGCGGAAAGCCACTCCATGTCCTACCGTTCCATCCGCGACATCCTCGGTGAGACGAGCCTCGAACGGAAGGTCCGCTTCCTGTTCGGCCTCTGTCTGTTCGTGCTGATCGCGGCCAGCTTCTGGTGGTACGGCAGCCGCACCGAGCAACTGGTCTACACCAGCAGCCAGGCCACGGGGCGGCACGTCGTCGATGCGATCATGCTGCAGTATCACTGGAAGATGCTCGAGAAGGAGCAGCAGTACGCCAGCACGATCGAGAGCCTGGAGAAGCGGCTGCCCCGGGAGAAGTATCGCTGGCGGATGCTGCGGCCCGACGCCACGCCGGAGGAGCGGGCGGAATACCGGCCACTCGACGTGGATGTGCTCGAGGGTTTTCTGGAGCGGCGGCCGGAGCCGGTGCGGCCCGGCGGGGCCGCGGGCGCGGCGCTGGCTGGCGGGCCGGAGTTCGAGTGCCGCGACTTCCGCACGGACGACAACCAGGAATACCACTATTACCAGCCGGTCCGGTTTCGCCAGGATTGTGCCCTGTGTCACGAGTATCGCGGCACGGTCGGCGCCGCCGGGGTGGGGAGGCCGAAGCTCGCCGAAGGCGACCTGATGGCGGTGGTCAAGGTGGTGATGCCCGATGCGGTCACGCGGAAGGCGATCAACTGGAACCGGGCCATCTTGCTGGCCACGGCGATCATCACGGTCTTTCTGGCGATGCTGGTCGCGTATGCGATCGTGCGGTACGTGATCGTCAAGCCGCTCGAGCACCTGCGCGACGTCAGCGACGAGGTGCGGCGGGGCAACGTCGAGGCCCGGGCGGAGATTCACACGGCCGACGAATTCGAGGAACTGGGGGTGGCGTTCAACCGCATGCTCCGGGGTCTGATCGACACGCAGGAGGAGCTCAAGCAGGCCAACACCGCGCTGGATGACAAGGTGGACGAACTGGCGCAGGCCAATCTCCACCTCTACGAGACGAATCGCCTCAAGGGGGACTTCCTGGCCACGATGAGCCACGAGCTGCGGACGCCTCTCAACAGCATCCTGGGCTTTTCGGACGTGCTCGGCGGCAACCCGGCGCTCGACGCCAAGCAGCAGCGGTACGTGGAGAACATCCGCTCCTCGGGCCGGATGCTGCTCGAGATGATCAACGACATCCTCGACCTGGCCAAGATCGAGGCCGGGAAAATGGAGATCCGGCCGACCGTGTTCCGGCTGGAATCGGCCGTCAGCGCCCAGTGCGACATGATCCGGCCGCTGGCCGAAAAGCGGCGGATCGACGTCAACTTCGAGGTGGGCCCGGGGCTCGACGAGGTGGAGCAGGATCAAGGGAAGGTGCAGCAGATCCTGGCGAACCTGCTCTCCAACGCGGTCAAGTTCACTCCGGAAGGAGGCAGGGTGGACGTCATGGCCCGGCTCGTCGATCCGGCGGGTGACGGCCCGGCCGAGGACTTCGCCCTGGACGTCGTGGATACGGGAGTGGGCATCGCCGAAGGCGATCAGCAGGCGATCTTCGAGAAGTTTCGGCAGGGCAGCGTGTTTCGCCGCGACGATGCCATGACCCGTGAGTTCTCGGGCACGGGCCTCGGCCTGTCGATCGTTCGCGAACTGTGCCGACTGCTGGGGGGCGACGTGGAGCTGGAGAGCCAGCTGGGTCGGGGGAGCCGGTTCACGGTCACCCTGCCGCTGCGGCTGGATCGAGACAGTGGCGGGACCGCGGAGCCGGCCGCTGTGGCCCGAAGCGTGGTCTGATGCGGGCGGTGGCCGCCGGGCCGCCATCAGGGAGCGGAGCTGACGCAATGCCGAAGCCGTCTGATGTCGAGGTGGTGCTGTTTACCGACGGAGCCTGCAGCGGCAATCCGGGGCCTGGGGGATGGGCCTACATCCTCCGGCATCCGCAGACCGGCCGTGAGTCGAAGGCCTCCGGCGCCGAGCCTGACACCACGAACAACCGGATGGAGCTGACGGCGGTGGTCCGTGGGCTGGAGCAGCTCAAGCGATCGACGGTGGTGGAGCTCGTGACGGACAGCGTCTACGTGGGCACGGGTCTTTCCGACTGGATGCCCAAGTGGAAGACGCAGGGCTGGCGGCGGAAGGAGAAGGGGCGGTTCGTGCCGGTCAAGAACGAGGACCTGTGGCGGGAGCTCGACCGGCTGGCGGCCGCCCACACGATCCGCTTCACGCACGTGGCCGGCCACTCGGGCCACGCCGAGAACGAGGAGTGCGACCGGCTCGCCGTCGAGGCCTATCAGAGGCTGAAGCGCTAGCAGCCTCGTGGGCGCCGCGGCTCGGGGTCGCCCGTGCCATCTCGCCGGACGGCCGTGCTCGTGCGATCGATGGCGCACGACACGCCATCAGACGAATCCGCGGTTGATCCGCGAAGGGGTGCCGGTTCCCCGGAGCCGGCGTTGCTGGCGAGCGCAGGCAGGATGCCGAAAGCGAAGCCAGCATCGAGCGAGCGGAGGCCAGGATGGCCGCAGCGAGCGTCCGGGCGACGGGGACCGGCACCCCTGAGCCTGCACGTGAGAGGTTCGCATCGGGCATCCGGCGAGATGGCATGGGCAACCTCAACCCACGCAGGAGGTCGCATCCTTGCAACGCCGACGTGGCTTACACTGGCCCGCATGGACGCCGCCGCACCCAGCCTCGAGCCGAGTCTCGCCACGCGGCTCGAGCGGCTGCCGGGCGTGGGTACAGCCCGCGCGGAGAAGCTCGCCAAGCTGGGGCTCGTGACCGTGCGGGACGCGCTCATGCACTTCCCCCGCGACTACAAGGATTTCTCCGGGGCCCACGCCGTTGCCGACTTCGTCGAGGGGGAGCATGCGTCGGTGGCCGGCACGGTGAGCGAGGTGGCGTCGCGGACCACCTTCGCCGGCCGCTCGATGCTGACCGTCACCATCGACGCTGCCGACGGGCGGGTGCGCGGGGTGTGGTTCAGCATGCCCTTCATGGCCAAGCGGTTCGAGCGGGGGATGAAGGTGGTGCTCGCGGGGCAGCCACGGCGGGGGCGGGGGGGCTGGGAGTTCGCTCACCCCGAGGTCCGCTGGCTGGCCGGCGACGAGGCGGCCCATGGCTCGGAATGGCTGGCCATCTATCCGCTGGCCGAGGGCGTGCAGCAGTCGCAGGTGCGGTTGGCGGTGCAGGCGGCGCTCGCGCACGCAGCGGGCATCTGTCCGGAGGCGTTCCCCGAGGCGATGCTCGCCGAGAAGGGGCTGTTGCCGATCGAGGCCGCGCTCAGGGCGATCCACTCCCCGTCGAGCCGTGAGGCGATCGATGCGGCCCGACGGCGGCTCGTCTACCAGGAGCTGTTCATGCTTCAGCTCGCGCTGCGCATGCATCGTGGGCGGCAGAAGCGGGCCCATGCAGCGCCCGCGATCACCGTCGATGCCCGGCTCGACTCCCGGATTCGGGCCCGATTCCCCTTCGAGTTCACCGCCGCCCAGCGGCGGGTGTGCGGGGAGATCGCCGCCGACCTGGCCAAACCTGAGCCGATGAATCGGCTCTTGCAGGGGGACGTGGGCAGCGGCAAGACGGCGGTGGCGGTCTACGCGCTTCTGGCAGCGGTGGCCACGCCCGTACCGGCTGCCGCGAAGCCGGCCGGCGAGACCGCGGCCACGCCCGCCGCCGGGGCCAAGCCGGAGCGGTTTCAGGCCGCGATCATGGCCCCCACGGAGCTGCTGGCCCGCCAGCACTTCGCCTCGCTCGAGCGGCTGCTCGGCGGCACCGACGTGGAGGTGCAGCTGCTCGTCGGCGGCCAGACGGCGAAGGAGCGGCAGAAGATCACGGAGCGGATCGCCTCCGGTGCGACCGACATCGTGGTGGGTACGCAGGCGCTGGTGTTCGGGTCGGCCACGTTCCGCCACCTCGGCCTGGTGGTGATCGACGAGCAGCACCGGTTCGGCGTGCTCCAGCGGGCTGTGCTCCAGCAGGGGCTCGCCGAGCCGCACGTGCTCGTGATGACGGCCACACCCATCCCCCGGACGATCGCCCACGCCGTCTACGGCGACCTCGACGTCTCGACCCTCGATGAGCAGCCGCCGGGCCGCCAGCCTGTGGCCACCTACCGTGTGACGCCCGCTGAGCTCGACCGGTGGTGGGAGTTCTTCCGCGGCAAGATCGCCGCGGGGCGGCGGGGCTACGTGGTCGTGCCGGCCGTCGAGGAGTCGAAGCGGGACCTGGCCACGATCTCCTCGGCCTTCGAGGAGCTCTCGCAAGGGCCGCTGGAGGCGTTTCGGCTGGGGCTCGTTCACGGTCGGCTCAAGCCCGCGGCCAAGTCCGGGATCATGGACGACTTCCGGGCCGGACGCCTCGACGTGCTCGTGGCCACGAGCGTGATCGAGGTGGGGATCGACGTGCCCGAGGCCACGATCATGACGATCCTCGACGCCGAGTCGTTCGGCCTGGCCCAGCTCCATCAGCTCCGCGGCCGCGTGGCCCGCGGGCCGACCCGGGGCATCTGCGGGGCCGTGACCGGATCCGGCGACCAGCCCCATCCACGGGTCGACGCCTTCGTGGCGACCTGCGACGGCTTCGCCCTGGCCGAGCAGGATCTGCTGCTGCGGGGCCCCGGGGATCTCGTGGGCACGCGGCAGAGCGGCGCTCCGCCCTTGTACCTCGCCGACCTGCTCCGCGACTCCGCCGTGGTGGCCGAGGCCCGCCGTGACGCACTGGCCGTGTTCGAGCGGGATCCGGAACTGTCCGATCCAAAATACGACCGCCTTCGCAAACTCGTGCTCGACCGCTGGGGGGCGATGCTCGGCCTGGGACAGGTGGGGTGAGGCGACGGTAAGATTCCATCAGTGAGCGAGGGTTGAGCCATGCGTCGTCAGCATTGCGAGCTTCTGTTGGCGGCTGCCTGCTGCATCGGCGTGCCGTGGACGCCGGGGCTCAGGGCTGACGATCCGGCGGCCCGTGACAGGGCGGCCTACGTGGGCACGTGGCGGGCCGTCACGATCGAGGCGGACGGCACCGCCCAACCCGCCCGCGAACGAAACATCGTGGTCGTCAATCGCGAGGACGGCGCTTGGACGATGACGATCGACGGCCGCGAGGCGAGCAGCGGCACGAGCACGATCGATCCGCTGGCCACGCCGCCCGAGATCGACATCGAGATCACGACTGGAGACGGGGCCGGCTCGAAGTTGCTGGGCATCTACGAGTTGGAACCCAAACGTCGCCGGCTCTGCTTTCGCGGCGCGGCGGACTGGCGGCCACGGGAGTTTGCCACGGCGCAGGGTAGCAAGGCCGTGCTCGTGACGTTCGAGCGGGAGTGACGCCTTACCCGGCCTGGATCGCTTCGGCCGTCCGCCAGGCCGTGCCATCCCGCACCACGCGATGGTAGAGCGTGTCGCGTTCGACCGGCTCCCGGCCCGCCTCACGGATCAGTTGCGTGATGTCGTTGACCGACAGGATCTCGGGAGTCGTCGCCCCGGCGTCGTGGTAGATGAGTTCGTGGCGGACCGTGCCGTCGAGGTCGTCGGCGCCATAGGCGAGCGCCGCCTGGGCCGTGCCGATCCCGAGCATGATCCAGTAGGCCTTCATGTGGTCGAAATTGTCGAGCACCAAGCGGCTGATCGCCATCGTGCGGAGGCTCATCGCAGGCGAGGGCTTGGGGATGTGCGAGAGCCGCGTGTTTTCCGGGTGGAATGCCAGCGGGATGAAGGTCTGAAACCCCCCGGTCTCGTCCTGGAGTTCGCGAAGCCGGAGCAGGTGATCGGTGCGGTGGTAGGCGTTCTCGATGTGGCCGTAGAGCATCGTGGCATTGCTGCGCAGCCCGAGTTCATGGGCCGTGCGGTGGACCGCGAACCACTCCCTGGTGTCGGCCTTGTGCTCGCAGATCCGGTCGCGGACTTCCGGATGAAAGATCTCAGCCCCGCCGCCGGGCAGGCTGCCGAGCCCCGCCTCCTTCAGTTCGGCCAGGATCTCGCGGATGGACCGCTTCGTGAGATGGCAGAACCAGTTGATCTCGACCGGCGTCCAGGCCTTCAGGTGCAGCGCGGGATAGGCCTGGTGCAGGATCCGGATGATATTCAGATACCAGTCGTAGTCCTTTTGATGATGCAGGCCGCCCACGATGTGCATTTCGGTGGAGCCGGCCTCGACGGCCTCGCGGCCGCGGGCCAGGATTTGCTCGTCGCTCATCACGTAGCCGCGGGCCTCGCGGAGGTCGGCCCGAAACGCGCAGAACGTACATCGGTAGACGCAGACGTTCGTGGGGTTGAGGTGCGTGTTGATGTTGTAGTAGGCGAAGTTACCGTTCTTCCGCTCCCGGACGAGATTCGCCAGTTCGCCGAGTTCGTGGAGATCAATGGCGGGGTCCCACAGCGACTCGGCCTCGGCGGCCGAGAGCCGCTCGCCGGCCTCCACCTTCTCGCGGATCGGCTCGAGGGAGGGCGTGATGGCTCGGATCATGGGGGTCTCAGGGCTCGTGGATGGATTCGGAATCGCTGCCACCGCACTACCAGAACCGCAGGGCGGGGATTTCTGCAACCGGCTTGGTGAAACGGCCCCAAACGGGGGGCTCGGGGTCACCCATGCCCTCTCGCTGAACGTTCACTCCGGCCCTCCCGGCCACCGGTCACTGCGTGTCCGCTCGCTTCGCCTTCCGGGCTCCGCTCGCTCCCACAGCTCGCTCGAGGGCATGGGCAACCCCTCGCGGCCCATGGAGTCGCTGCGTGGAAAGTTCGCTTGGCACGGGTAACCCCCTCGCGGCCGAGGGATGCGGCATTCTGACGTCAGCGTCAGCAATCCGTCTGGGGCGAGGGGCGGCGAATCCATTAGGTTGTCACATCGCGTGAATGTTGGTCCCCCCCGTTCAAGCTTTGAGTCCTCGATGCTTACCTTCCTGTCGCTGTCCTCCGTTTCCCTGCCGC
>CAMCPF010000061.1 GCA_945876515.1 Candidatus Kuenenia stuttgartensis | reverse complement strand
GAGCGCCGCGGTGACGAAGCTCTCCGGCGACCTCGACCGGATGCTGATGGGCGACGACGACACCTTCGGGAAGCTGGTCCAAAAGACCGAAAAGGCGCTCGACGACTTCAGCCTGGCGATGGCCAACATCAACGACGTGATGGGCGATCCGCAGGCCCGGGCCAACATCAAAGAGACGCTCGAAGGCCTGCCGCAGGTGATCGGCGACCTGCGGACCACCGTGCAGGGCATGGGCACGACCATCGACACGGCCGACCGGAATCTCCGCAACCTGGAGGGCCTCACCCGGCCGCTGGGCGAGCGGGGCGAGGGCATGGTGGCCCAGATCGACGCCACGATCGGCCGGCTCGACGAGGTGCTTCAGCAGGCGGTGTTTTTCACCAAGGCGCTCAACGAATCCGACGGCACGCTCGGCAAGCTCGTCCGCGATCCGCGGGTCTACGAGGATCTCGCCGCCGCCGCGGCCAATGTCAAGAGTCTGTCGCGGGAGCTGCGGCCGATCGTCAACGACATCCGCGTCTTCTCCGACAAGATCGCCCGCCATCCCGAGCAGCTCGGCGTCCGCGGTGCCCTCGACCGCCGCCCCGGGATCAAGTGACGCCCCGACCGGCGTTCTCGATCGCCATGTCGAGCGCCTCGTAGGTCCAGATGCCGATTTCCCGCTGGACCTCCGCCACCTTGATCTTGAGGCCGGGGCACTCGATCGTCATCTCCATGACATAGCGACCGCAGATGTCCACCCGCTCGATCAGCGAGGGGCTGGCGAACCGGCGGATGACATCCTCCGCGAGGGACAGTTCTTCCGCCGTCGGCTCGTACCGCTCGTAGGTCGCCGTCGCCTCGTTGGTGCGGAACTCGCCGGGCACGGGACGCTTGACGACCGCATAGCGGTACCGCTTGGCGAGGAAATACAGGCACCGTTCGCCGGCCAGGATCTCCGGTAGGAAAGGCTGCAGCAGATACTCGCGGCCCGGCTCCATGGCGGCCCGCAGGCCCTCGACGTCGCGCGGTAGCCGGACGACACCCTTGCCGCCACAGCCCACCAAGGGCTTCAGCACCACCTCGTCCGGCATGCGGGCCAAAAGCGGAGCGAGATCACTCGCGCGAGTGACGAGCGCGGTCTCGGGGAAGGGCAGGTCGGGCCGGTCCACGAGGTAACGCTTGTCGGGATACTCGAGGAACGTGCGGACGGAGTTCACCGCCGGGATACCTCGCCGGAGGATCTCCCGCATGCCGGCATCGGCGTTGCCAAAGTCGGCGTTCTTCGACCCGGGGATCGGAGCTTCCAGGATCAGCAACGCATCGCAGCGGGAAAAATCCTGGCTGACCCACGTTTCCTGCCGCACGTCCCAGGCCCGCGCGGTGAGGGTCTTGGCGTCGAGGTCATCCCAGTGCGCCATCACGATCCGGTCGTCGCGGGCCGCGAGCATCGACGTGATCTGGTCCTCGTCCACCGGGCAGTCGAAGGCGAACTCCGGCCGGCCGACGTAGCCGAGGGTGCCGATCGTGCGGGTCATGAGAAACCTCCTTCCACGAGCACGGGGATCACGCCGCCCCCCTGCGAGAGATTGACGACGTCGCCTACGGGCGCGAACCGGGCGAGGTAGCCGCTCACCTCGCAGTGGACCAGTTCGCCGCGGGCGAGATCGTACTCGTAGGAAACGTGGGTGGCGATGTCGTGGGTCACGGTGCCGCTGAATCCCAGCAGCGTGGTGACCGGAATCCGCACCGCCCGCAGCCGCTCCTGCACGAGCCATTCGTCGCCGTCGGCTTCGGGGAGTGTTTCCGGGCCGACGACGACCCCCTCGCCGCCGTGGTCATGCCGCCGCTTGAGCACCAGTGCCGTCGGTGGCAGCGCGCTCGGCTGGGCGCCGAGCGGCCACGTTCGCGGCACGAGGTCGGTGAGACTTGGATCCTGGGCGAGCAGAAAGCCGAGATCCTTGTCCTCGACGAGCACCAGCCCCCAGTGGTCGAGACAGGTCGCGCCGCTCTCGAGGAAAAAGCGGCACTGCTCGATGCCCGCCTCGATCGAGGTCCGCCGGGTGAGCTCGCGGGGGTAGATCGCGTCGATCGTTCGCCCACGAAACGCCAAGGCTCGGCCGTCGCTCGTGAAGTCGTCCCAGTCCTGCCGCGGCACGATCAGAACCTCGACCGGGTCGAGCTGCCGCTGGATCAAGAGCCGGTCCAGCCAGGGGGTGACGTATTCCCGGTCGTTGTCCTTGGTGAGCAGGGCGAGGGAGCGGCAGCCGAGCCGCCCAAGCTGGCGGGTGAAGGCGTCGGTGGGCAGCAGCGAGTGATGCGAGCCTTGCAGCTCCGGCAGGCAGTCGAGTACCGCCCGCGCGGCCTGGTGCGGCCGGGCGGTCGTGCCCACGCCGACGAAGTTGAGCTCCACGAGCCGCGGGCCGGCCGCCGTGGGGAGGAAGTCGAAGCGGGCGTTGCCGGCGACGATGCCCGCGCGGACTGGCAGACCTTGGACAAGGCGTTGGAACGAGTCACCGACGAACCGGCCGGGGTCACGACGGCTCGCAAAGGCGGCCAGCGCCGCCGAGCAGATCCGCCGGGCCGCGCCCCCGAATCGCTCGTGTTCTTCACGGGAGATCACCAGGGGCGCGAGCGCGACGTCGCGGAGGTCGTGGGCCGCGCAAAACATGCGGTCTACGAGGGCGGCATGAAACGCCTCGCGGTTGAGTGAGGCGACGACTGGCTCGAAAGCGGGGGTGACCGGCTGCGGCATCAGTGGTCTTCCCCGTGGCCGGGCTGGTCAGAGCGGTCCGGACGCTCCGACAGCACCGGCACGATGCCACCGCCGGTGCAGAGGTTGACCTTGCCGCCGGTGAGCGAGAAGCGACTGAAGTAGCCGGCGATGTCGGCGGTCACGAGTTCCCGGCGGGCGACGTCGTAGCGATACGACACGTGCACGGCGAGGTCGGCCACCGCATCGCCCCGGTGACCGTGCACCGTGACGACCGGGAACGGGTCGGGGACGATCCGCTCCTGCAGGATCGCGTCGGGGGCGTCCCAGTGGGCCGCCATCTCGGCCGGTTCCAAAAACACGCCCTCACCCGAGTGCCGGTCGCGAAGCTTGAGCACCCAGCGGCCAGCCTCGGCAATCGGCACGGCGGCCGGCGGGAGCGATCGGGGCACCACGGCGGCCAGCGCCGGATCGCGGCCCACGAGCCAGCCGAGCTCCTTGTCTTCGGCCAGCAGCAGGAGCGGATGGTCGTGAAAGGCCACGCCCGATGCCAGCAGCATTGCGAGCGTGCGGCGGTTCGTGGCGGCGTGCGGTCCGGCGAAGGCGGCCGGGCCGTCGAGGGCCCGGAGGTAGACGGCGTCGCAGGGGAGGTCGCCCACGAAGACGCAACCTTCCCCGCCGCGGATCGTGGGGAAGTCAGGCTCCGCCACGAGCATCGACTCGATCGGCGCGAGGAGCCGCCGGATCAGCTCGAAGTCATTGGCCGCATAGACGGTGTGCTGCTGCTTGACGAGGATCGCCACCCGGCGGGTTCCCCGCTCGACGAGCCGTTCCCGCATCCGGGCCGCGGGCCGCTCGACGTGGAACCGCTCGGCGAGCGCGGGCTGGACGTCGAGCAGGGCGAGGGCCGCCTGCGGCGCATAATCGACGGCGCTCAGGTTGACCCACCCACCCTCGAGCAGTCGCGGCCGGCCCCGCTCGAGCAGGAAGTCGAGTCGCACGTTGCCGAAGAGTTCCGCAGGCGGCCGGGGCACGAACCCGGCGACCCACGCCAGCGGCACCTCTGCCGCGGGCTCGCGGCCGGCCTCGAGGTCGAGCACCTGTTCGATCGAGGCCCGCACGATCCGGCGACAGATCGCCGCGAGCTCCGCGGCCAGGGCGGCCGTGACCACCCGGGGCACGATCGAGATGTCGCAGGGCTCCGGGTCGCGGCGGTCGTATGCCCGGCGGGTCTCGGCGGCCGCGAGGAACCGCTCCCGCTCTGCGGCCGAGGAGTCCGCAAGGAACGCCACCCTGGGGTCGGCGGACGCGGTGATGGCTCGCTACCTCCGAACCGGGGCGAGGCTGAAGCCCGCCTGGATCGCCGCCACCAGTTGCTTCGCTCGGGGCGTGAGCGAGCGGCCGTCGGGGCCGAGCACCGGCTCATAGGAGTAGACCTTGCAGATCTCATCCGACTGCCGCAAGAGGTGCGTGCCTTCCATCGGAATCTCGCCGGAGACCACGATCTCGTCGTAGGCCTCCGTCTGTGAGAGCCGCTCTGCCGGCCCGAGAAACTCGAGGTGGGCGCCGTCGAACCGATACCGGCCCGGCTCGATGGCCGCCTGCACCACGACATCTTCGCCGGCGACGTTGTGGAGGCAAAGCTGCGAGACGTCGAGCGGCCGGGTGTCGGCGTTGTATTCGGCGACGAACTCCTCGTCGACGTTGATCTCCCGCAGGAACGGCACCATGTGCAGGAAGCTGACCGGGATTCGCCCGAGTTCCTGCTGGCGGTCGGCCATCAGTGCCGTGGTGCCGAGGAACCGCGGATTGACCTCTGTGAAGTAGATCGACTGGCCGTCGGAAATGAAGTCGATCCCGAAGATGCCGCGGAAGCCGCAGTGGCCGCCGACGCAGAGGTCGCCAAGCCACTCTCCGACCCGCGTCTGGATCGACCGCATCTGCTCGATCTCGTGCTCCTGGAGGTGCGATCCTGAAAAGTCGTTGCCGCACCAGCCGAAGCTGAGGTTGGTGAGGCCGGGCTGGCCAATCACCTGGAGCGACGGCTCGCCGAGCAGCACGGCCTCCTCCGTCCGGACGGCCGCCATGCTCAGGCTGCGGCCGGAGATGAACCGCATCACGGAGGCCGCAGCGCCGCGGTGGACCTCGGCCAAAGCCCGGAAATCAGCCGCGTCGTGGACCAGGTGCACGCCGGACCCCGCGGCGGAGTGGTCCAGGCTCACCACGAGCGGCAGGCCGTACCGCCGGGCCAGGTCATCGAACTGGTGGGGGTCGAGGAAGACCTCGGAGCCAGGGATCACCGGCACGCCGAGTTGCTTCAGTTGCCGCCGGACCCAGGTCTTGCGGTTGAGCATCTCGGTGATCGCCGCGGCCGGGTTCATGATCCGGATGCTGGGATACTCCCGGGCCAGTCGCTCGAGTTCTCGCGACGACTGGTAACAGAGCACGTACGACTCGGGGAAGTTCTCGTGCAGCCGGCGGATACTCTCCTCCAGGAACGGCTGGAGCTCTTCCATGCTGGAATCGGTCCGCACCCGCGACGTCTTCTCCGAAGAGAAGAAGAAGTCGAACGAGTTCTCCACCCGGGCCGGCTCCTTGCCGTAGCGCGTGATGGCCATCACGTTGATGTGCGGCTGGAGGAAGTCGCCCGACAGCCAGTCGAGCATCCGGAGGGAATAACATCCCAGGCCGCGGTCGAGCAGGGCGGGGTGGCGGTCGAAGTTCTCGAACGAGCGTTCGATCGTGGCGGCGAGCCTGGTCACGCGGCACCTCCGGCGCGACGCTCGAGCCTGACGGAAACCGACGACGGGCGGGGCGGGGTGTCGCATCGACCCGATGCGCGGCGGAGACCGCCGAAGGAGACCAGGGGGCAGACGGGGCTCATCGGCCTCGACGCTCACATTTCCAGCGGAGAAAAGTCCGCGACGGGGGGGGCGGGAAGGGGAAGGCTGGGACGAACAAGAGACAGCGAAGACATCGGACACGACATGCACGTCGCGTGCCACGCAACCAAGAAACATCCTGGCGCAGAAGGCGCCCGGGCAAAGCCGGCATGCAAGGCCGGAGCCAAGCACGTGGTCATGAAAAAATGACAATCCGAAGGAACGTCGGCGGTCGGAACGATGACCTCCACCAACATTTTTGCAATCTTACACGCCGCCGCGGTGCCGTGCAGGAACCGCAAGAGCGGAATGTTTTGGGTGGGTGGGTACCCAGGCCCACCGGACAAAACACCCTGAAAAAATGGTAGAAAAGCTGAGGACGCCTCGCAACATGCCGCTCAGTCGGGGCGGTCTTTGCTGCTGGCAGGGCCGGTTTTCCGCTCCAACCGATGACATCACCCCCTTCCGTCGGTGCGACCTCCGAGCCGGCCGTCCGTCCGGAGGGGGCGGCCGCGTCCGTGGCTTCGGGCAGCCTGCCGCCCGGCTGGGGAGCGCTTGTGCCGGCTGGTGACGGGGTGCTGGCAAGCTGTCGCTTTGACCTCGACTCCGCCGGCCGATTCACGTCGGGACGAATCCTGCTGACAGACAGGCGGCTGCTGGCCGACGATCCGGCGACGGGTGACATCGGCAGGTCGCCGCAGGTCTGGCCGCTCGACGATGCCTGCGAACTCGCCGTGCGGATGCGAGTCTCCTTCGGCAGGCTGGAGCTTGTGCGGGCTGGCCGCCCCGAGGTGGCCTGGCAGTTCACGGCGGCCAGGGCGGCGGCCGTCCAGTCGCTCGTGGAGGCCTGGGAGGCGCGAACGGAGCCGCGTCCGCCGGGCGACGAAACCGCCACCGCAGACTCGCCAGCCCCGCCCTCGCGGTGGCTCGACGACGAGGATGCCGGCGGAGATCGCGGCTCGTGGCGGCCCCTGATCCGGGTGCTTGGGTTCTCGCGGGCGCATGCCGGGGTCGCGATCCTCGGCTGCTTGCTCTCGCTTGCCAGCACCGCGATGGCACTCGTGCCCCCGTACGTGACGATGCCGCTGGTGGACAACGTGCTGATCCCGCGGCAGGCGGGTCAGGACGTCCCCTTTCAGCTCGTGCGGTGGTATCTCGGCCTTCTGGCCGCGGCGGCCATCGTCTCCTGGCTGCTGGCCTGGGCCCGGGCCTGGACGCTCGCCTGGGTCAGCGAGCGGATCGCCGCCGACCTCCGCAGCCGCACCTATGCCCACATGCAGAGCCTGTCGCTCGACTTCTTCGCCACCCGCCGCACCGGCGACCTGATTTCGCGGGTCAGCAGCGACACCGACCGGATCAATAACTACCTCTCGTTGCACCTGATCGACTTTTCGTCCAACGTGCTGCTCGTGCTCCTGACCGGGGTGGTGCTGGTCTGGATCAGCCCCAAACTGGCCTTGGTGACGCTGGTGCCGTTTCCGTTCGTGGTCTGGCTGGTGAACGCCGTGCGGGAGCGGATGCGGCGGGGTTTCACGCGAGCGGGCACCGCCTGGGCCGACATGACGAGCCTGCTGGCCGACGCGATTCCGGGAGCAAGGGTGGTCAAGGCGTTCGCCCAGGAGGCGCGGGAGAGCCGTCGGTTCGAGGTCGCCAACCAGGGCGTGCTCGTCGCCAACGACCGGGTCAACGTGATCTGGTCGTTCTTCGGCCCGCTCGTCAGCCTCGCCAACGAACTGGGGCTGCTCGTGGTCTGGGCCGCGGGAGCCTGGCTCGTGTTCGGCGAATCGCTCACGGTTGGCGCGCTGACGGCGTTCCTGGCCTACATCGCCCGGTTCTACGGCCGGCTCGAGTCGATGGTGCGGATGGTGCCCGCCACGCAGCGGGCCGCGGCCAGCGCCGAGCGGATCTTCGAGATCCTCGACTGCGTGCCGACGGTCGCCGAGCCGGCTCGGCCGGTCGACCCGGGCCGGCTCCGTGGTCGGATCGAAATCGACGGCGTCCGGTTCCGCTACGGGGCCCGCGAGGTGCTTCACGGCATCGACCTGGTGATCGAGCCGGGTGAGATGATCGGGCTGGTGGGGGCGAGCGGGTCGGGCAAGTCCACACTCGCGAACCTCGTCTGCCGGTTCCACGATCCGTCGGCGGGGGCGATCAGGGTCGACGGTATCGACCTGCGGAGCCTCTCGATTTCGGCCTACCGGGCCAACCTGGGCGTCGTGCTCCAGGAGCCGTTCCTGTTCTTCGGCACGGTCGCCGAGAACATCGCCTACGGGCGACCCGACGCCTCGCAGGAGGAGATCGTGGCGGCGGCCCGGGCGGCCGGGGCGCACGAGTTCATCCTCCGGCTTCCCGCGGCCTACGACTCGAAAGTGGGCGAGCGGGGCAGTGCGCTCTCCGGCGGCGAGCGGCAGCGGATTTCGATCGCCCGGGCGCTCCTGGTCGATCCCAGGATCCTGATCCTCGACGAGGCCACCTCCGCGGTGGATCCCGAGACCGAGGCGGTCATCCAGGCGGCGGTCGACCGGCTGGTGACAGGCCGGACCACGATCGCGATCGCCCACCGGCTTTCGACCCTGAGGCGGGCCGATCGGATCGTCGTGCTCGAGCACGGTCGGATCGTCGAGGTTGGCACACACGACGAGCTCCTGGCGATTGACGGTGTCTACGCGCGGTTGCATCGCGCCCAGCAGAAAGCCGCCGCCGAGGCTGCCGAGGAGATCGTGGTATGAACACGGGTCAGGTCGCCGCCGGCTGGCGGCTCGATCGGCGGCCCGACGGGGGGCTCGATTTCGTCGCAGCCGATGGCGCTCGGCACCCCGACGTGGACGTGCGTCGCGGCTTCCCGTTCTCGGCGCCGGAGGGGGGCGTGGCGGTGCTCACGGCCGGTGGCGTCGAACTCGTCTGGATCGATGCGCTCGCCGCCTGCGACCCGTCGCTCGCCGCGATCCTCGAGGCCATCCTCGCAGAGCGGGAGTTCATGCCGCGGGTCGAGCGGATCGTGTCGATCAAGGAGGGACGGCCGACGGAATGGAGCGTGGTCACTGATCGAGGTCCGCATCGCTTCAGCGTCGCCCATCCCGACGACGTGTCCCGCCAGCCCAACGGCGGCGTGATCCTCACCGACACCGACGGGATCCGCTATCGCATCCCGCCGGCCGGGGCCTTGGATCCGCGGAGCCAAAGGCTGCTCGAGCGGGCGCTCTGATTCCGGCGGTGCGGCACGGCGGACGTGAGCCCGCGGCGGCCCAACCGGCCGATCCCTCCCAGCTTCACGGGCGGGTTTTCCCCCGCTCGTAAGATGGACCGGTTGCAAGGCTCGTGACGGATCGGGGGCCATCTGGCCGCGAAAAAATGGCCATTTTTTCTCAACCATCCGCTTGCGGGCTGCGTCTGTCGGATTACCCTCCAAGGGTCGCTCTCAGGAGACCATCGATGACCCGCTCGACGAGTTCCCGCCCGTTCACCGGATCCCGGCTGTCCGCCGGCACGCTCGCCCTGGCCGTGGTTTCGGCCAGTGTCCCGTTCGCCGCCCACGGCCAGTGTGGCTGCGGCACTCCCGTTGCCGCCGCGGCGCCGGTCGCCACGCAGACCTACCGCCTCGACTACCAGACCGTCTACGACGAGCGGCAGGTGACCGCCTATCGCGTCGAGCAAGAGACCGTCTTCGACACCCAGTCCTACACCGTGCAAAAGCCGGTCTGGGAGACGCAGACCCAGGAGCGGCGTTACACCGTGCAACGGCCGGTCTGGGAGACCCAGACCCGCGAGGAGCGGCAGACGGTCATGAAGCCGGTCTGGGAGACCGTGGTCGAGGACCGCAGCTACGACGTGACCCGCGACGTCGTCGAGACGAGCACCCGCGAGGAGCAGTACACCGTCATGAAGCCGGTGTACGAGACGGTGATGCAGCAGCAGGTGCAGACAGTGCGGCGGCCGGTCTACGAGACGAGCGAGCGGGAGCAGAGCTTCACCGTCGCCGAGCCCGTGACCACCATGCACACGGCCTACTCCGTCGGCAGCCAGGCGGTGGACACCGTGACCCCGGTCGTTACGCCCGGCACGACGGCCCTCGGCTGGGCGCCGAGCGGCTGGGCGGTCGATCCGTTCACCGGCCTGGCCGTCTGGCAGCGGGGTGGCTACGCCTGGACGATGACGCCGGGCACGGTCGTGAACCAGGTCAATCGAACCATTCAGCCGGTCTACACGCCGGTGCAGGTGCCGCAGACAACCATGGTCAATCGCGTGGTCACGCAGAAGGTGCCCGTGCAGACCGTCCGCTACGTGGACGAACAGGTGGTCCAGCAGGTACCCGTGCAGACCATGAAGATGGTCGCCGAGACGGCCGTCCGCCAGGTGCCCGTCCAGACCGTCCGCAAGGTGGTCGAGCGGGTCGACAACAAGGTGCCGGTGCAGGTTTGCCGAATGGTGCCCGAGGAGCAGGTCAGGCAGGTGCCCGTGCAGGTGATGAAGGTCGTCACCGAGGAGCGGGTCGAGCCCGTTCAGGTGCAGGTGATGAAGTACGTGGCCGAGGAGCGGACGGTGCAGGTGCCGCGGGTCGTCGAGAAGAAGACGCCCTACACCTACACGGTGCGGATGCCGCGGACGGTCGTGACGAAGGTGCCGCTTGACCCGTGTGGCAATCCGCTGCCTGCCGCGCCGGCACCTGCTGCCGCCGCCCGGCCCGCCGCGGCGCCGGCGCTCGCGCAGCAGGCCGCGACCGGTCCGGTGAAGACCTTCAGCGATCGGCCCTCCGATGCGGCCGCCCAGACCGAGAGCGGCTGGGGCGCCTCGAGCCTGCCGCACGTCGATCCGTCCTCCACGCCTGGCGGTGCCGTGCGGGCCGAGCGGCCTGCCGGGGCTGCGGCAGCGGCTGAGGCGATTCCGTCGCCATCACCCCGCACCGAGGCCGCCGAGCCCACCGTCGCGCCCATCGGGCCGAGCGTGGAGCCGGCGCCGCCCGCTCACGACCAGCGTGACGTGCCGGCGCCCGGCACGAGTGGCCGGCCGATCCTGCGGTCGCTGCACTCGGGCCAGACGACCTGAGCGACTCGGGCGTTGATCCGGGCCACCGGGCGGGGCCATGCAACCCGCGGCCTGCTGCGGTAGACTCCGCGGCGATCGGCATCCACGCTTTCGCGGCCCTGAGGTCTGTCCATGGCG
>CAMCPF010000060.1 GCA_945876515.1 Candidatus Kuenenia stuttgartensis | reverse complement strand
CGACGATCCCCGGCATGACCTGGGCCACCAGCTCCGCCCGGGCGCGGGCGAACTCGATCGGGTCGCTGCCCAGGTCGAAGCGGTTGGAGAAGGGATCGGGATCACCCCACTCAGTGTCCTCGTCCGTCGCGTAGGCGAGCTCGGGCTCGCCGCTGCGGCCCGCGATCTTTTCCAGCTCCTTCCGCTCCGCCTCGGCGCTGCCGCCCGGCAGCGGCTTGTAGCCATACTCGATGGCCCAGAGGTCGTAGGGGCCGAGCTTGGCGGCGTAGTAGTCGCCCTGGGTCTTCCCCTTGGGCATGATGTTGACCGGGATGTAGTCCATCACGCTCGTGCTGCCGCCGGACTGGCGGGTCTTCTCGACGTCGTTCAGGTCGGCCAGCGACCGCAAGGCGCTGCCCTTGAAGTTGTGCCGGAGGCCGAGCGTGTGGCCGACCTCGTGCATCGCCACGAGCGTCAGCCCCTGGATCACGAGCTTTTCTTTCTCCTCTTCGGAGAGGCCGCCGGCCGCGTTGACTGCCAGCGCCGTCGCCGCGAGCGCAGTCTCCCGGGCATGGCCGTCGAACAGCCTGCAGCCGGGGCAGCAGCCCGGGCCACCATGGCCGATCCGGGACGGAAATCCAGGGCCGCCCCCGGTCAGCGCCGCGATCGATTGGGGCGTGAAGGTCTCGTACTCCCGCCGCCAAAACTGGAGGAAGTCGGCGTCGAAGATGATGTCGGCGTCGAGGATCTGGCCCGTCCGGGGGTTGACCCGCGACGGCCCCATCGCGAAGCCCTGCCCTGCGGTGATCCAGCGGAAGGTGTTGTAGTTGATGTCTTCCGGATCCCAGTCGGTCACCTCGGGTTGCTGGCGAACCTCGATCGCGCCGGCAAAGCCGGCCTTCTCGAAGGCCTCGTTCCAGCCCTCGATGCCCTTGCGGATGGCGGGACGGTAGCGGAAGGGCACCGTCTTTTCGATCCAGAACACGATCGGCTTCTTCGGCGGCGACACGACCGCCTTGGGATCGGCCTTCTCCAACTGCCAGCGGTTGATGTAGCGGACGAAGCGGTCCTCATCGACTTGCTGGGAGAAGTCCTTGAGGGCCGTCACGAAGTAGCCCACGCGGTCGTCGGCGAGCCGCGGCACATAGGAGTTCTGCGGCAGCAGGCTGATCGAGTAGCGGATGTTGATCGTCACTCCCCGGCTGTCCGGTACCGTGTCGATCGTGGTCGCGCCGCTCGAGCCGTAGGTGGCCGCAACCTCGAGTTCCACGTTGTCGGGAAAAACCTTGACGCGGCCCCAACTGGAACGATCCCGGGCGAAGGAGAATCCGGGCAGTACGGCGGCGATCCGTGGCAGGTCGGTGAGGAACACGGCCGAGAGGTCGATCAGGTGGCCGCCGCCCGGGCCGCGGCCCTTGATCGGGAGGCTGAACAGGATGCTGTCGGTGTAGGCGAGATCGACCGCCTTCTCCTCGGGGCTGCCCTTGGCGGCGAAGAACCGGACGTTTCGCCTCACCACCTGGATGGTCTCGTCGACCTTGCGAAACTGCCACACCCAGTCGTCGCCGAAGCCCAGGCTCATGCCCCCGAGCAGCGACCCCTCGCCGATCCCACGCGAGATGCTCGTGAGCACGAAGAACTCCTTGCCCAGCATGGCATCGGGGAGCTCGGCATGGAGCTTGTCATCCTTGCGGTAGAGGGTGATCAGCCCAGGCAGCCGCGCGGCGTCCTTGAGCAGCGCGGCGGTAGCGGCCTGACCGGCGTCGGCCGGTGCGGCGGGCTTCGCCGCCTCCGCCGGTTTGTCCTCGCTGCGGAGCGGGCTGCCCCCGAGGCAGGGGGCGACGAGTAGCGCCGCGACGAGGCCGGCGAATCGTCGGGCCGTCGCGTGGTGCACGCGAGCGGTGGAGGCGGACCTGGCTGCCATGTCATGCTCCTGATGAATCCGCCGTGGCTTCACATCCGCGGTCGAGACGGGAACGACCGTGGGGGGCTGGGCGGCCGAAGTGCGGCGGGCCTATGCTTTTTGCAAGGTAGCATCGTTCTTGAACGCCGACCAATTTCAGGGTCGCTTCGTGCCGGACATGCAGGTTTTGCCGCCCCGCGACGTGTCGAGCTCCGCCGCCGCGGTGCTTTCCCGCCGTTGGTTTCCCGCTGGCCGGGCAAGCGTCTCGCCGCTGCAGGGGGGCGGCTTCAGCGGCTCCCCGCTGTTCCGGGTCGAGGCGGCCGGAGGCCTGCACGTCCTCAAGGCTTTTCCGCCTGGGACGCCGATGGGCCGGGTGTGCTTCGTCCACGCCGCCGTGCGGCACCTCCGCTCATGCGGCGTCACCGAGGTGCCGACCGTGAGGCTGGCCGCCGACGGCGAGACCTTCGTGGCGGACGCGGCGGGCCACTATTGGGAGCTCCAGGGATTCGTCGCGGGCGAGTCCACCGGGCAGCCGACGGTCGAGCAGGCGGCCGCTGCGGTGCGGGTCGTGGCCCGCATCCACCTCGCCGCCGCCACCCTTGCAGAGAACCCGCCCGACGTCGGCCCGTCTCCGGGGATCGCCCGCCGTATCGAGCAGGCGCGGGGGATGGTCGCGCGGCCCTGGGCCGGAATCGAGCCTGCCGAGGAGGCCGACGCCCCCCTCGGAACGCGGCTCCGCCCGCTCCTGGGCAAAGCGGCCGCCGTTCTGGCCGCATGCGAGGGCGAGCCGCTCGTTGTGAGGGTTGCCACCCTCCAGGCGCACGCGGTGCCTCGGCAGACGGTGCTTCGCGATCTGTGGGCGCCCCACGTTTTGTTCGCCCGCGCCGGCGACCCGAGCGTGATGGGCATCGTCGATTGCCACGCCATGGGGCTCGACACGCCCGCCACCGACCTCGCGCGGCTCCTCGGAAGCTGGGCCGTGGAGGCGGGGTTCGAGACGGCGACAGACTGGGATTCCGCACTCGATGCCTACTCCCAGGTTCGACCCATGGCCGAGCGGGAGCGCAGGCTTGTTCCCTTTCTCGCAGCCTCGGGCGTGGTGTTCGGGCTGGACAACTGGTTCCGTTGGATCTTCGAGCAGGGCAGGAGGTTCGGCGACCACCCGGCGGTCGTCGGCCGAGTCGAGCGACTCACCGCAGCCCTCCCAGCCGCCCTGAGCCTCCTCCGGGCACAGTTGGCCGAGCCTGGGTTTGACCGCTGAAAAATGCAGTTTGTAAACTTCAGTAGACGACATACCCCAGGGACGGGGAGTCGCGAGTCGCCGCTCCGGCGACCGCGGGCCACCCCTTGAAGATGGAGCGCCATGAAACGCGTCGGCTCGGCGGTGGTGATAGCGGGGATGGCGGGCTGGCTGGTCGGGTTCGTGACAGGCTCGGCTCAGGTTCACGCCCGCCAGCTCGACGGGGGCGATTTCGATCCGCTGGCCGAGGTGGCCGGCGAACTGGGGCAGCCCGTCGTGATTGCGGCGGCAATCGAGCCGGGGGCTGGGGGCATGCCCGATGTGCTTGCCGTCACGGCGAAGCTCGAAGCGGGCTGGCATCTCTATTCCGTGACCCAGAAGCCGGGCGGCCCGCTGGCGACGAAGATCACGGTGGCCGCCGACTCGCCGCGTCAGGCCGCGGGGCCATTCGTGCCGGCCGAGCCGCCGCATGTCCGCACCGTGGACGACGTGCCCGCCTGGAAGGGCCTTCCGATCGAGGAGCACGCGGGCACCGTCACCTGGCGGGCCCCGCTTGCGGCGGGAAGCGGCGCCGTCCGCGGGTCCGTGCGGTTGCAGCTCTGCCAGGACACGGCCTGCCTCCCGCCACGCACCATCGCCTTCGTGGGGGAGGTCGGGGCGAAGAGCGGTCCGGCTGCCGCTCCCATGGCCGGAGCGACCACCGAGGCCATCCCGGCCGGCCAGCCGCCAGCGACCTTCACGCCGGAGCGATCCCATGTCCGGCTGGACGCATCCTTCGGTCGTCCGCGGGATGAGGCGGGCCGGAAAGTCTGGCCGCTCAGCATCCGGCTCGTCCCAGAGGCCGGATGGCACCTCTACAAGCCGGCCTCGACCGCCGAAACCGAGATCGGCCAGGGCAAGCCGACGATCATCGCCATCGACGCCCCGAAGGCCCGCGTCGTGTCGCTGCGGGCCACCGAGGCGGTTGCGGCCCATGCCGAGGAGCTCGCCGCTGCCGGCGCGGTGGAGGGGCCGGTGCAACTCGAGATTCTCGTGGCCGACGATCCCACAGCCGAGGAGCCCGTGGGCCTGGTGCTCGGCTTCCAGACCTGCAGCGACACCACCTGCGACCCGCCGACGGGCGTGCGGCTGGCGGTCGATCCGCCCACGGCAGACGGCGACGACCCGCTGATTGATTTCGAGGCGGCCAAGTATGGGGAGGCGGCGGCGTCTCCGGCCTCACTGGCGGTGGCGGCCCGCGCCACTCCCGACCGCATGGCGACCGCTCCCGAGGCGACCGTTCGTGAGGCGGCAGGCTTCAGTCCGCCCTCCAGCTCCGCGGCGACTTTGATCTCGCTGCCACTGGCCCTGTTGATGGGGCTCGCAGGCGGCCTGATCCTCAACCTGATGCCGTGCGTGCTGCCCGTGCTCGGTCTTAAGCTGATGTCGTTCGCTCAGCAGTCGGGGCGGGCCCGCCAGGAGGTCTTCCAGATGAACCTCTGGTACTGCGCTGGGCTGTTCGCCGTGTTTTTCGTACTGGCGACGGCCAGCGTGGCGGCCAACCTCGGCCTCGCGAGCACGAATCTCGGCTGGGGGCAGCAGTTCGGCTCGGTGCCGTTCAAGATCGGCATGCTGGGCGTGGTGTTCGCGTTTGCGCTGTCGTTCCTCGGCGTCTGGGAGCTGCCGATCCCGGGCTTCATCGGCGAGAAGGCGGGGCACGTCCAATCGCAGGAGGGTCCGCTCGGCGCCTTCCTCAAGGGCGTGCTCTCGACCGTGCTGGCCACGCCCTGCAGCGGCCCCTTCCTCGGCCCGGTGTTCGGCTACACGCTGACGCAGCCGACCGCCGTGACGTACGCCGTGTTCGGGTCGATCGCCCTGGGCATGTCGCTGCCCTACATCCTGGTCGGCCTGTTTCCCGGGCTCGTGAGGTTCCTCCCCAAGCCCGGTGCCTGGATGGCGACCTTCAAGGAGATCCTCGGGTTCGTGATGCTGGGCACGGTGGCCTACCTCTTCTACCTGCTGCGGCAGCAGCCCGATTGGTTCGTGCCCACCTTCGTGATGCTCGTGGGGATCTGGTTCGGCTGCTGGTGGGTGGGCCGCGGCCAGGAGGCGACGGGCGTGGCCGGCTTCGGCCGCTGGGTGCAGGCCGCCGCCATGGCCGCCGCCGTCGCGGCCTTTGGGTTCCTCTGGCTCGGGCCGCACGAGTCGCTGATCAAGTGGGAGAAGCCCTTTTCGGCTGCGCGGCTGGCGGAGCTCAGGCGTGGCGGCAACACCGTGATGGTCGATTTCTCGGCCGACTGGTGCCCGACGTGCAAGCTCAACCTTGCCACTGCCATCGAGACCGACCGCGTCAAGGCCACGCTGGACAAGAACCGTGTGGTTCCCGTCCTGGCCGACTGGACGGACGGTTCCGACGAGATCCGGGAGTTTCTGGAGATGCTCGGCAGCCGTTCGATCCCGCTGTTGGCGATCTATCCGGGCTCGAAGCCGGGCCAGCCGCTCCGCGATCCGATCGTGCTGCGCGACCTGTTGACCGAGGGCCAGGTGATCGCCGCACTCGAGCAGGCCGGGCCGTCGTGCTGTCCGCCACCCGAGTTGCGGTCTGCGTCAGCTCCGGCGGCGGCTGGCCGCTAGCAGGCCTCAGCGGATCACGACCCGCTCGTCGGCCGCCTCGGCCGCCCGCACGGTGCCGATCGGCCAGACGTCGTGGCCGAGTTCGGCCAATTGTTGCCGGATGCTCTCGGCGCCGTTCGGCGAGACCACCAGCACCATCCCGATGCCCATGTTGAAGACGCGGTCCATCTCGTCGGCCGCGATCCCGCCCAGTCCCTGGATCCAGGGGAAGACCGGCGGAATCCCCCACGAGCCGCGGTCGATCACGACCTGCACCTGATCGGGCACGATCCGGGACAGGTTCTCGGCGAGACCGCCGCCGGTGATGTGGGCGATGCCGTGCACCACCTGCTGGCCGCGCTCGTGTCCGAGCACGGCCTTCACGGCGCGGGCGTAGAGCCTTGTGGGCGTGAGCAGCACCTCGCCCACGGTCCGACCGCCGAGCTCAGTCGGACGGTCATCCACCGAGAGCCCCCCGATCTCGAACACCGCCTTGCGGACGAGGCTGAAGCCGTTGGAGTGGACGCCGCTCGACGCGATGCCGAGCGCGACGTCGCCCGGCTCGATCGCCGAGCCGTCCACCAGCCGCTTCCGCTCCACCACGCCCACGCAGAAGCCGGCCAGGTCGTACTCGCCGGGGTGGTACATGTCGGGCAAAATGGCGGTCTCGCCACCCACCAGGGCGCACTCGCTCTCCACGCAGGCGTCGGCGATGCCCTTCACGATCCGCTCAAGCAGCGGCGGGTCGTCCTTGGCCATCGCCACATAGTCGAGGAAGAAGAGCGGCTCGGCGCCCGTGCAGAGGAGGTCGTTGACGCTCATCGCCACCAGGTCGATGCCCACGGTGTCGTGGATGCCGGCCAGCACGGCGAGCTTGAGCTTCGTGCCCACGCCGTCGGTGCAGGAGACCAGGAGCGGATCCTGGTAGCCGCGACTGAAGAGCCCTTGGAGATCGAGCTGGAAGAGAGCGGCGAACGAGCCCTCGCGGCCGAGCACCCGCGGGCACTGCGTGCGTCGCAGGTGGGCAGGCAGCCGGGCCATGGCATCGCGATAGGCGACCAGGTCAACGCCCGCGCTGGAATAGGTGGCTCCGCTCACGTCGCCAATATCGCGGTTCTTGCCCGCGTCGCAAGGCATGGCCGCGACACCGGGGCTTGCGGTAGTCTGACGCTGGGAAAAGGAACCAGCGTGCCCCCGATCCGTCCACACCCGAGGTCCGTCGTGTCCGGCTGCCTGGTGGCCCTCGCCACCCTGGCCGGGGGCCCCGCGCCGGCCGCCGACCGTCCGCCAAGCGTGATCGTTGTCCTCGCCGACGACCTCGGCTGGGGCGACGTCTCGTGCCAGGGGGGCAGCGTGCCTACGCCCGCCATCGATCGGCTCGCCCGCGAGGGCCGCCGGTTCACGAGCGGCTACTGCTCCGCTTCCACCTGCACGCCCACGCGGTATTCGCTGCTCACGGGCGAATACGCCTTCCGCCGCCCGGGCACCGGCATCGCCCCGCCGAACGCCCCGGCCGTGATCCAGCCGGGCACGCCCACGCTGCCGTTGGCTCTCCGCCAAGCCGGCTACGCCACGGCAGTTGTCGGCAAGTGGCACCTCGGCCTCGGGGAGAAAGGCCAAGGGCCCGACTGGAACGGCCGGCTCGCCCCCGGCCCACTCGAGATCGGCTTCGACCATTGCTTCATCCTGCCGACCACGAACGATCGCGTGCCGCAGGTGTTCGTCGCGGGCGACCGGGTCCGCAACCTCGATCCCGCGGATCCGCTCTGGGTGGGCGACAAAAAGCCCTCCGCCGACCACGTCAACGGCGTCGATCACCGCGACCGCCTGACGATGGACTGGTCGCACGGCCACAACGGAACGATCCACAACGGCATCGGCCGGATCGGCTTTTACACCGGCGGCCAGGCAGCCCGGTTTCGCGACGAGGATCTGGCCGATGCGTGGGTGGACGAGAGCGTACGCTGGATGGAGGCGCAGCAGGCGGCGGATCCGGCCCGACCGTTCTTCCTGCTCTTCGCTTCGCACGACATCCACGTGCCCCGCGTGCCTCACGAGCGGTTCGCCGGCCGCTCCGGCCTCGGCCCCCGGGGCGACTGCATCGTGGAGTTTGACTGGTGCGTGGGGGAGATCACCGCCGCCCTGGAGCGGCTGGGCATCGCAGACGACTCGATTGTCATCGTCTGCAGCGACAACGGGCCGGTGCTCGACGACGGCTATAGGGACGACGCCGCGGAAAAGCTCGGCGACCACCGCCCGGCCGGCCCGTTCCGCGGCGGCAAGTACAGCGTGTATGAAGGGGGCACCCGCACGCCCTTCATCGCCTGGGGCCCGGGGCGGATCGCCCCGGGCGTGTCCGCCGAGATCGTCTGCACGATCGACCTGCCCCGAACGCTCGCCACGCTCGCGGGCCGCCCGCCCGCGGCCGAGCGATTCCCCGACAGCGACGACGTGCTCGGGGCGCTCCTCGGCGTGGCGGACGCCACAGGCCGCGAGTCGCTCGTGCAGCAGGACAACGGCACCTCCGGCAGGTTCGGATATCGCTCGGGCAAATGGAAACTGGTGCGGCAGCCCGCAGCCAATGCAAAAAGGGGCAAGCCCCGGCCGCCCCGCGACGCGCTCTATGACCTCGCTTCCGACCCCGGCGAGACGACCGACGTGGGCGGCACGTTCCCTGAGGTTGTGGCCCGGCTCGCCGCCGAACTCGACGCCCTTGTGCGGCGGCGTTGATCCGTCAGCGCAGGGCTTGTCGCAGCCCTCAAATTCACCGCATCTCCGGGTGTGGCGGTGGTATCATTCCGCCATGCCGCCCCGGAAGAAAGTGGCCGCCAAACGGAGCCACGCCAAGAAGCCGCTGCCACCGCTCCAGTTCGGGCACACGCTCCCGTACGGGGCCGTACTCCACGACAAGGGTGTGCAGTTCGTCGTCTACAGCCGCTCGGCGACCGCGATGCGAGTGCTGCTCTTCGACCGGCCCGACGATGCCGAGCCCGCCGAGGTGATCGCGCTCGACCCAGCCAAGGACCGCTGGGGCGACATCTGGAGCATCCTCGTGCCGGGCGTCGGTCCCGGGCAGCTGTACCAGTTTCAGGCCGACGGCCCGTTCGACCCGGAGCGAGGTCAGCGGTTCGACGGCCAGGCCCGGCTGATCGACCCCTACGCCCGGGCCCTGGCCGGGGAGTTCACCATCGGCTCCGACGGCCTGCTCCGACCCCCGAAGTGCGTGGTGATCGATGATTCCTTCGACTGGCAGGGCGACCGTCACCTCCGCCGCGGCCTGGCCGACACCGTGATCTACGAGATGCACGTCCGCGGCTTCACGGCCGATCCCTCGAGCGGCGTAGCCCGACCTGGAACCTACGCCGGCGTGATCGAGAAGATCCCCTACCTCCAGTCACTCGGGGTGACGGCGGTGGAGCTGATGCCCATCCACGAGTTCGCCAACGACATGCCCTCCACCGACGGCACCAAGCGCGGCAACTACTGGGGTTACGACCCCCTGGCCTTCTTCGCCCCCCATCGCGGCTACGCCGCGGGCACCGACCCCGGCTGCCAGGTCCGGGAGTTCAAGGAGATGGTCCGGGCCCTGCACGCGGCGGGCATCGAGGTGATCCTCGACGTGGTCTTCAACCACACCGCCGAAGGCAACCAACTTGGCCCCACGCTCTCGTTCAAGGGGCTGGAGAACCGCGTCTACTACATGCTCGGCGACGGGGGCTCCAGCTACAAGAACTACACCGGCTGCGGCAACACGATCAACGGGAACCACCCGATCGTGCGCGAGCTGATCTTCCTCTGCCTCCGGCATTGGGTGCACAACTATCACGTCGATGGCTTTCGCTTCGACCTGGCGAGCATCCTCTCCCGCGACCGCAACGGCGAGATCCTCCCGAACCCGCCGATCATCGAGGTGATCACGGAAGACCCACTGCTGGCCGACACCAAGATCATCGCCGAGGCCTGGGATGCCGCCGGCGCCTACCAGGTGGGCTCGTTCGCCACGCTCCGCTGGGCCGAGTGGAACGGCCGCTATCGCGACGATGTGCGGCGGTTTTGGCGGGGCGACTTCGCCCAGACCGGCCATCTCGCCACCCGCCTGGCCGGTTCGAGCGACCTCTACGGTGACGACGGCCGCCAGCCCTATCACAGCATCAACTTCGTGACCTCCCACGACGGCTTCACCATGGCCGACCTGGTCAGCTACCGCGAGAAGCACAACGAGGCCAACGGCGAGGGCAACCGCGACGGCGACAACAACAACTTCTCCGACAACTACGGAGTCGAGGGGCCGACCCAGCGTGCCGACGTCGAGGCGGTCCGCTCCCGGCAGATCCGCAACATGCTCGCCACGCTCCTGCTCAGCCAGGGGGTGCCGATGATGCTGGCCGGTGACGAGTGTCGCCGGACCCAGCAGGGCAACAACAACGCCTGGTGCCAGGACAACGGCGTCTCCTGGTTCGACTGGCGGCTGGTGGAGGAACATCCCGATCTGTTCAGGTTCGTGGCGGGGCTGATCCGGTTCCGTCTCGGGAACCCAGCGCTCCGGCGCCGCAGCTTTCTGGCGGGGGGCGTGAGCGGGAGCGGCGCCCTCCCCGATGTGGAGTGGTTCTCTCCGGAGGGGGCTCACATCGACTGGTATGCCGCCGACGCCAGCCTGACGTGCTTCTTCGGAGCGCCCACGCCGGAGGAACTGGCACGCGACCCCGAGCCCGCGGCGGGCGGCGACGACGGCACGCCGCGTCACGTGCTCATCTTCGCCCACGCGGGATCGCTGCCCCGCACCTTCCGGTTTCCCGTCGCAGAGTCGCTTCGCTGCCTGCCGTGGCGGACGTTCATCCAGACGGCCGAGCCGCCACCCGGCGATATTTTCCTCGACGGGAACGGCCCCGTGGTGGACGTGTCTGCTCCGCTGGTGCTGCCGGAGCGGTCGCTCGTCTGCCTGGTCGCCGACGCCGTCCGGCCGTCGGCATCGCGACCGCGGATTGCCGCCCGCCGGGGCTGAGCGATAGGCTATCGGTAGCGGTCC
>CAMCPF010000059.1 GCA_945876515.1 Candidatus Kuenenia stuttgartensis | reverse complement strand
CGGGAACGCGACATCGATTCCGCGCGAGCCGGCCGCGACAAAGCCCGGCTCGACCAGGCGATCGCCGAGCCGACGATCGTGCGGAGCCGGCTCGACTACATGCGGTCCGCGGCCCTCGCCTACTGGAACTGGGTGGGCAGCGGCGAGCGGGAGGGGGCGGCCAAGCGGCTCGAGGCCCTCGCCGTCCGCCGCGACGGCGAGATCGCCGCCAAGGTGGACCGGGGCGTGATGGCCAACATCGAGCGGGTGGACAACCAGAAGAACATCGCCCTCCGACGGGGCCTGCTCGTGCAGGCCGACCGCGAGGTGCAACTCTCCACGATCGACCTCTCGCTCTTCCTGCGCGACTCCGGCGGGAAGCCGCTCCTGCCCGCCCGCCGGCGGATGCAGCCGCTGCCCGAGCCGGTGGAGCCATCGGCCACGGTCTACGATGCCTCGCTCGCGCGTGCGATCGCGGCTCGGCCCGAGTTTCAGCGGCTGTCGCTCGAGCGGGAAAAACTGTTCGTCGAGCGGCGGCTGGCGGCCAACGACACCCTCCCGAACATCGACGGACAGGTCTACGGCAACCAGGATGCCGGCTTCGGCAAGAGCCCGCTCTCGGGCATCGACGGCCTTGACCGCCAGGTGCTGCAGGCGGCGCTCGTGTTTCAGATGCCGGCCCAGCGGCGGAACGCCCGCGGCCGCCTCCAATCGGTCGACTCGCAGCTCGTGCAGCTCGACCGGCGGCTGGAGTTCACCTTCGACTCCGTGCGGGCGGAGGTGCAAGACGCCTACTCCAAGCTGGAGCGGGCCTTCGAGTTCCACAAGCAGGCCGTCCAGCAGGAGGAACTCGCAGCCCTGGTCGCCGAGGCGGAACGGGAGCAGTTCCGGCTGGGCCGCAGCGACATTCTCCGGGTCACGCTCCGCGAGCAGGCCAAGTTCGACGCGGATCTCTTGGAGATCGCGGCCCGGCAGGAATACTGGCGGGCCGATGCCAACCTCCGCGCATCCGACACCTCGCTCGACGTGTTCGGCACCGGGCTGGAGCAGACGCAACTGCTCGCCCCCGTCCCCGAGGTGGTGCCGCTGCCCGCCGTGGCCCCGAATCCCTGACGCCGTCCTCCTGTGGCCGCTGCCGCCGCCACCCGAACTGCCTCAGGGCTCCAGGAACGTCGTCTGGCAGTTCCGCTCGAGCGAGCCGTCGAGTTCGCCGCCGCTGAGGATCGCCGAGGCCGTGCCGGTGCCGGCGGACGCGAGCCGGTAGGAGACCTCGAAGGCCTGGCGGCCGCCGGGCGGGATCGACGCCACGGATCCGAAGTTCACCCGCGAGCTCTCGACCCGGACCCGCGCCGGGATTGGGTCGCCCACCATCCGCGCCCCTTCGGGGAGCATCACCACCACGTCCAGCGGACCGCTGGGGAGCGTGCCGCCGTTGGTGACGGTGCAGACGAGCGTGGTCGCGTCGCCCTGCCGGACGGGATCGTCGAGATCGGCAAGCGTGAGCCGCAGCCCGGCCTCGGAGGGCGACCGGACCCGCGGCCGGGGCGTGGTCGAGGCGATCCCTACGCAGGCGTCGTCGGCGAGCAACGAGCCGCCGGCCAGGCCCGAGAGCACCGCCCGCACGCAGGCCCGGGTCGGGGGCGAGTCGCGAAACGTGCCCGGCGCGGCCTCGGCCCGCAGGTTGATCTGCCGCTCCTGGGCACCCTTCGGCTCGAGCGCGGGAATCGTCCACGTCACCTTCGAGCCGGCGAGTTCGTAGCCATCGGAGGCCTCGAGCGGACTCAGGTGCTGGTCCCAGGAAAACTCGAGCGTGACCGGCTGCGATGCGGCGGTTCCGTTGTTCTTGATGATCGCCACGTACTTCACGACGTCGCCCGCCGACACCTGAGCAGGCCCATTGAGATCCAGCTCGATCGCCGGGGCGCCGGTCGCCAGCGGTACGGTCGCCGGCGGGGTCGCCGCGGCGAGGGGAGCCGCAGCCAGCGGCGCCGCAGCCAGCGGGCTGGCGGGCGGCGGCGCGAGCGGTGGCGGCGTGGTGACCGCCGGCGGACTGAACCGCGGCGGCTCCGGCACGTTGACCGTCGAGGGAGGGGCTGCCGGCGGCGGCACGAAGGTCGGATTCGGTGCCACCTCGACGCAATGCTGGGCGCCGCCCAGATTTCGCTGTGACTGGTCGAGGATCGCCACCCGGTGACACTGCCTGCCCGGCTCGTCGAGCAGGAAGTCGAGCGTCAGGCGTCGCGCCGTGCCGGGAGCGAGGTCGATCGTGCCCTTCTGCTCGATCGGGCTCGCCGACGCGTCGTGGTGGAAGCCGGCGTCGAAGTAGTCGATCACCCGGAGCCTCTGCAGCGGCTGGCCTGAGCGGTTGACCAGTTCCACCTCGAACGACACGCGGTCGCCGACCCGGCCCACAAGCGGCCCGGTGATCGAGACGAGCACCGGATCCTCACCCCGGGCTTGAGCGAGCAGCAGTCCGGCAGCGACGAGCGCGAGCAACGAACGCAACGACATCGAGTGGGCTCCCACGGACGATCGGCCAACCAGCGGCCAAAGGCTACCACCGCGGAAAAAAAGTGGCAAAAGCGGCCTCCGGCCGGTGCGGGCACCCACCCATTCCGCCCGTCACGTCGTCTCGGCCCGGTGCCGGACGATCTCCCCCTCCACCATGTAGACCACGTCCTCGGCGATGTTCGTGGCCATGTCGGCGATCCGCTCGATGTGCTTGGAGACCGAGTTGATCCGCAGCAGGCTCTCGGCGTTCTCCGGGTCGTCCTTGATGCCCTGCATCACCCGCCGCTGGATCCGCTGCCGTCCCGCGTCCACGACGTCGTCCTCCTCGCGGACCTGCCGGGCCAGGGCCGGGTCGCCCCGAACCACGGCGTCGAGACACTGCTTGACCATCTCCTGTGCCTGCATCGCCATCGAGCGGATCTCCGGAGGGAGATCGATCTTGGGAGCGTCGGCCAGTTGGGCCACCCGCTTGGCGATGTTCTTGGCAAGGTCGCCCATGCGCTCCAGATCGTTGTTGATCTTCAGCACGGCCACCACGAACCGCAGGTCGGCGGCCACCGGCTGGTAGAGGGCGAGGATCTTGAGGCACTCCTCCTCTACCTCGACCTCCATCCGGTCGATCTCCTCGTCGTTGGCCATCACCCGCTGGGCCAGCGGCACGTCGCGGTTGATCAGCGCCGTGATCGACTTCGAGATGGCCTCCTCGACCATCGTGCCGACCCGGAGGATCCGCTCCTTCAGGTTCTCGATCTGCCGCTCGATATGACGTGTCATGATGCGCCGGACGGTCAGCCAAACCGGCCCGTGACGTAGGCCTCCGTCTCGCGGAGGACGGGCTTGGTGAAGATGTCAGGCGTCGCGCCGTACTCGATCAGGCGGCCCAGGTACATGAAGGCGGTGTAGTCGCTGGTGCGGCTGGCCTGCTGCATGTTATGGGTCACCATCAAGACGGAGTAGCGGCCGCGGAGTTCCTGGATCAGATCCTCGATCTTGCCGGTGGCGATCGGATCGAGGGCCGAGCAGGGCTCGTCGAGCAGCAGCACCTCCGGCTCCGCCGCGATCGCGCGGGCGATGCAGAGCCGCTGCTGCTGGCCGCCGGAGAGCCCCAGGGCGCTGTCCTGGAGGCGGTCCTTCACCTCGTCCCAGAGCGCCGCTCCCCGCAGGCTGATCTCGCACACCTCGTCGAGCACGCCGCGGTTGCTCTCGCCGTCGATCCGCAGGGCGTAGACCACGTTCTCGTAGATGCTCATCGGGAAGGGGTTGGGCTTCTGAAACACCATTCCCATCCGCTTGCGGAGCTCGATCACGTCCATCCGCGGGTCGTAGATCGAGTCGCCGTTGAGCCGCATATCACCCGTGATCCGCACGTTTCGCACCAGGTCGTTGAGCCGGTTCACGCTCCGCAAGAGCGTCGACTTGCCGCAGCCGCTGGGGCCCACGAGCGCGGTCACCTTGGCGTTCGGGATCGGCATCGTGATCCGATGGAGCGCCTGCTTCGAGCCATACCAGAGGTTGAAGCGGTCGATCTCGAGCACGGGCCGCTCCGCCTGCACGCTCTCGTGCACCTCCGACTCCACCTCGAACCCGCCGGCCACGGCGACCAGGCGGTCCGCCGGCGGCGGCTCGCCGGCCGGTTGTGCTTCGGGCTTGGTGGCGGCCTGCATGGGATGCTCCCAGGGCGGAAAGCCCGGATTGTACACCGTGAATTCAGAACGTTTGGGCCGCGTACCGGCGCCGGAGCCGCGCTCGCAGCCAGACGGCCGCCAGATTGAGCAGGGCGATGATCGCCACCAGCAAAAAAGTGATCGTGAACACCAGCGGCTGGGCGGCCTGGCTGTCGGCGCTCTGAAAGCCGACGTCGTAGATCAGGTAGGCCAGGTGCATGAACTCCCGCTCGGGGTGGACGAAGGGAAACGTCCCGTCCACCGGCAGGTCGAGGGCCAGCTTCTTGACGCCCACGAGCATCAGCGGCGCCACCTCCCCGGCCCCGCGGGCCATCGCCAGGATCAGGCCCGTCATGATGCCCGGCAGCGCGCGGGGCAGCACGATCCGCCGGATCGTCTGCCACTTGCCGGCCCCGCAGGCGTAGGAGCCCTCCCGCATCGAGTTGGGCACGGCGGCCAGCGCCTCCTCCGTGGCCACGATCACCACGGGAAGCGTGAGGAGCGCGAGCGTCAGTGACGCCCAGAGAAGGCCGCCCGTCCCGAAAACCGGCTGCCGGTCGGCCACGAGGCTGGCCTTGAAGAACAGTTCGTCGATGCCCGCCCCGAGACCGTAACAGAAGAAGCCGAGCCCGAACGCGCCGTACACGATGCTGGGCACGCCGGCGAGGTTGTTGATCGCGATCCGCACGGCGGCCACCACCGGTCCGCTGGTGGCGTACTCCCGCAGGTAGAGAGCCGCCAACACCCCGAACGGTGCCACCAAGAGCGCCATGATCAGCGTCATGGTGACGGTGCCCCAGATCGCGGGGAACACGCCGCCGGCGCTGTTGGCTTCCCGCGGGTCATCGGCCAGAAACTCTCCCCAGCGCGAGGCATACACGCCCAGCCTGCCGGCGAGCCCGAGCCGGTTCGGCTGCCAGGCGCGCACGACGCCGTCGAGCGGCACGCTCGTGACGCTGCCCGAGGCCGTCTCGAACTCCACGGCCCAGCCGGCGTTCTCCTCGCGCAGACCCGCCGTCCGCTCGTCGAGCCGCCGCGTCTCCTCCGCCACGGCTTCCTGAACCTGCGCCTCGGCCTCGGCGGCCCGCCGCTCGGCATCGCTGCCGGCGCCCGCATCCAGCCTGGCCTGAACCACGGCCAGCCGCGCGGCCCGCAGCCGCCGCTGGAGCTCTCCCCGGTCCTCGCGGTCGATCCGCAGCGCCTGCCGCCAACGTCGGCGGGCCGCCGGATGATCCTTCTCATAAGCCTTCCAGACCGCCGCCGGGCCCTCGGCCACCGTCTCCTCGCCGTGCATGAGCCGAAGCGGGATCCCGTGCATCCGGCTGCCCTCGAGCCGCTCGAAGACCGTTGCCCATTCCGGCCGGCTGGTGGCCCTGACGGCGGCGACGTCGATCCACTCGAAGTTGCTGCCGTTCTCGGCGAACCCGGCGGTCCGGAGGAGCATCCGCTCCGGCCGGGCCTCGCGGCCTTCGCCCCCAGGCACGGCCGCCTCTCGGCCCGTGACCTCGCCGAGCAGTCGGCGGCCGTCGGCCAGCTCGAACTGCTCGAGCGGCACCGGCCAGAACGTGGCCGCCCCGCGGGCCGCAATCAGCGAGAGCAACCCCACGATCATCGCGATCGCCGTCGCCAGCGACCCAGCGGTCAGCCAGACCCAAGGCTCGCCGTGAGCGGTCAACCCTGCGTGGGCGCTTCGTAGACGTCTCGGCCGGTCAAAGCTCATGCGCCCGCCTCCGAAACCGCTGCCGTACGAGCTCGGCGGCGGTATTGACCACGAACGTGATCGCGAACAGCGCGAGCGCCGCCAGGAACAGGACACGGTAATGGGTGCTGCCCCGCGCCGCCTCGGGCAGTTCGGTGGCGATCGCGGCCGAAAGCGTCTGGAAGCCGTTGAACAGGTTCCAGCTCATCAGCGGCGTGTTCCCCGCCGCCATCAGCACGATCATCGTCTCGCCGACGGCCCGCCCCAGGCCGATCATCACCGCGGAGAAGATGCCACTGGCCGCGGCGGGAACAATCACGCGAATCGCGGTCTGCCAGGGGGTGGCTCCGGCGCCCAGCGACGCACTCCGGAGATGCTCGGGCACGCTGGTCAGGGCGTCGTCGGCGATGGTGAACACGAGCGGAATGATCGCGAAGCTCATGCCCACCGCCACCACCATGGCATTCCGCTGCACGTACGTGCCGAACAGTCCGCCACGCGTGTCCAGGCGCACGGCGTCGAAAAAGGCGGCTGCCCCCACGGCCAGCAACAGCACCCCGGCGACGCCTGCGGCGAACACCAGGAGCGACACGAGTCCGGCCCGCTGCGGACTCCAGACCGCCCCCACCGTCCGCAGCCACGGATTGACCACCCGCCCCACGAACCACGTCACGGCCACCACGGCCGGCGGAACCATCGCCACCACCCAGCCGCCGAATCCGCTGCCATCACGCCCGTCAAGCCAACTGCGCACGTCGCCCTGGAAGAGCAGCCGTTCCACGGCCGGGGCCAAGGCCACGGCGGCCAGGAGGCCCGCCGGCAGCGCCGCGAGCGCCACGATGAGGAACCGCCAGCCCGCGAAGCCGGTGCGGATGCCGGAGGGGAGCAGTTGCCAGAGGTGGGCCCCCACGAGCAGCGCGAGCGGCACCGTGACGAATCCGGTCAGCACCGACGTCAAGGCCTGCTCGATGAGCGGGGCGAAGACCAGCCCCGCGATGAACCCGAGCACCACGCTCGGCAGGCTGGCCATCATCTCGATCGTGGGCTTGATCCGCGCTTTCCATTTCGGCTGCATGAACTGACTGGCGTAGATCGCCGCCAGAATTGCGATCGGTGTCGCGAACATCATCGAATAGACCGTCGCTTTGACCGTACCGAAGATCAGGGGCACAAGTCCGAACTTTGACTCGAAGGCCTCGTGCCCGGTCGTCTCCCAGGCATTCACGGGTCCGGCATATCCCTCGTACCAGACCGGGCTGAGAAGGGTCTGGGAGGTGATTTCCGGAAAGCCGGCGTCGATCGTCCACGATGCGAACCCCTGACCGGCCGCAGCCAGCAGTCGGGTCTCCCGCGGTGGGATCGCCAACGCCACCGCGGCCCCGCCGGCGGCGGCTGGCAGTCGGATGCTCGCGACCTCGCGGCCGGCCGTGGAGTGAAGCAGCCGGATTTGGCCGTCCGCGGCGGCGGCGGCGAACAGCCGCGATCGGGGCGACGTCGCCAGCGCCGAGACCGGCGCGGCACCGCCCCCCGACGGAAACTCCCGGCCCTTCACGGTCGCCAGCCCGTCCTCCGCGACGGCCTTTCCGGAGGCGGGGGGCGTTCGGGCGGTGAACAACACGCGAACCATCCCGTCGCTGCATCCGACGGCGAGAGCAGTGCCACCAAACAGCCGCTCGACCGCCGTGACCGGGCCGCCCACCTGAAACGTCTCCATCAACACCGGCGCGGTGACGTCGCGGATCAGATAGCGCCTGCCAGTGCCATCGGCCGCAATCAGGAACAACTGGTCGCCGAGTTCCGAGACGCGGACGAACCGCGGCCGGAAGTCTTCGGTCCCCGGAATGGTGGCTCCGGCCGCGACGGTCGTCCGCTTGCCGGTGAGCATGTTGCGCTTCGACGTGGAAGACTCGATGCGGACGCGGCCGTCCGCGTCCAGCGCGGCCACGAGCGGGCCTCCAGCCAGCGGCGTGACGTCGATGTCGATCACCCGTGCCGAGAGCGGCTCCGCACCGGCGGTGGAAATGTCGACCACCACCTCCACCCGCGCCAGTTGCCCGCCGGCACCCCGCACGACGGCCCCCCCCGCCGGCAACGCGATGGCCTCGCCCTCCGGGGGCTGCGGGAAGCCGGCCGGCAGATCGGCGGCGTCAAGATAGGTCGACTCGAGCCCCAGCTTTCCGCTGCGAAACGAGCCGTCGGCAAAGCCGGCGGCGGCCAGGAGGCCGCCCGGCAGCACCCGCACCGCGGAGCAATCGTCGAGGCCGATCTCGGCGGCCGGCCGCTCGAGGAGCGGTTGGCCGTCGGCCACGCTGAACGCACGCAGGCCGTCGGCACCCAGCAGCCAAGCCACCGCCCCGGCCTCGTCGGTGCCGATCGCCCTCGGCTGGCGGGTGGCATGCCCGCCGCCGCCGAACTCCGTGACCTGCGCCGGCCGAAACAGCGGCGCAGCCACCATCAACAGAAACACCCCCACACCCATGACGGCGAGGATCGTGCCGATCCCCCCGAGTGTGATCAGCCCCCGGGCCAGCGCATCGCTGAACCGCACCCAGGGAAGGCTCGTGCGGCGGCGGTTGCGGCCGGTGAAGGTGCCGTTGGCATGCATGCCGCGGTGTTCGTTTCCTACGGCGTGTCGATCCCGACCTCGGCCAGCGCCTCTGCGGCCACTGCGGGAGTGACGGGCAGATAGCCGTCCTTGGCGACGTCGGCCTGGCCCTCACGGCTGAGCACGTAGCGGAGAAACTCGCGACGCAGGGGGTCGAGTTCACTGCCGGGACGGTGATTAACGCTGAGGTACAAAAACCGCGACAGCGGGTAGTCCCCCGAGTACGCGGCGTCGGGCGTGGGCGTCACCGCCGAGTCATCAGGCTGGGCCGCCAGCGGCACGGCCCGCACGTTCGCGGTCATGTAGCCGATCCCGCTGTAGCCGATGCCGAACTTGTCGCTCGCCACCGCCTGAACCACCGCTGAACTGCCCGGCTGCTCTTTGACGGTCGTCTTGAAGTCGCCCTTGAAGAGGGCGAACTCCTTGAAATACCCGTAGGTGCCGCTGGTGGCGTTGCGGCCGTACAGACTGATCGGCCGATCCTTCCATTCCCCCTCGAGCCCGAGATCGCCCCAGGTGCGGATGTCGGCCTTCGCTCCACCGGTGCGATTCTTGGAGAAGATCGCATCGACCTGCTGGAGCGAGAGCGACTTCAGCGGGTTGTCCTTGTGAACGAACACCACGAGCATGTCGAGGGCGGTGGGCACGACGGTGGGAGCGTAGCCGTGCTTGGCCTTGAAGGCGTCGATCTCCGACGGCTTCCAATCGCGGCTCATCGGCCCGAACGAGCAGGTGCCCTCGGTCAGCGCCGGTGGCGCGGAGGCCGAACCCTTGCCCTGGATGCCTTCCCTCACGCTCGGGTAGTACTTCTTGAAGCCCTCAGCCCACAGGGCGACGAGGTTGTTCATCGTGTCGGAGCCCTCACACTTGAGCGACCCGGCAACCTCACCGGAGATCTTGGAATAGGCCGGCAGTTCCGCCACGGCGGTGTCTGCCGCGCGAAGGAGGGGGACGAAACCCGTCACCAGGGACGTGACGGCGAGAAGCAGGCGGGCGGCGGACGAGCGAGGGACGAGCGACACGGCAAATCTCCGGGCGTGACTTGGGGGAGGCTTCTGGGCCGAAGTCGTGGGCAGAGTGCGGAATCCCCGCTGTCGCTCACGCTGTTTTTCCAGCCGGTTCGCAGGGTAGCCGAAGGACGTGAGCGTTTTATGAGCCACGGCCGGGCCCATTTCAAGTGGCATTCCGTACCCGCGGGGAGGCGTGACGTTGGAGACGCGTTCCCAGCTCCGGTCAGGACACGGCCGGTTTTGGCGGGGCGAAGCCCCGCCGCATGGTGTTCTCGGTCACCGTCCGCGGCACGGTGAACTGCAGCAGATAGTCGGGCCCTCCCGCCTTGCTGCCGATCCCGCTTATCCGGTAACCGCCGAAGGGCTGCCGGCTGACGAGCGCCCCGGTGATCCCGCGATTGCAATAGATGTTGCCGGCGGCGAGCCGCTCGCCCGCCAGCCGGAGCCGGGCCGGGCTGCGGGAGTAGACGCCCGCCGTGAGCGCGTAGGCCGTTCCATTGGCGAGCCCGAGCGCATGCTCGAAGTCGCGGGCCCGGAACACCGCGAGCACCGGGCCGAAGATCTCGTCCTGGCCCAGCGGCCCCTCGGGATCCACCTCGGCGAACACGTGGGGGCCCACGAACCAGCCGTGGTCGGCAAGCGGCCCCACGTCCACCGCCGCCACCACGCGGGATTCCCGCCGGCCGATCTCGACGAACGCCCGCACCCGGTCGCGGGCCTCTTCGTCCACCACCGGCCCCACCCGTGTGCCCGGATCCTCCGCCGGCCCCACCCCGAGGCTCTGCACCGCCGCGGCCAGCCGGGCGACAAACGCATCGTGCACGTGGTCCAGCACGATCGCCCGCGAACAAGCCGAGCACTTCTGCCCCTGGAAGCCGAACGCGCTCGCCACCACGCCGACCACCGCCTCGTCGAGGTCGGCGTCGTCGTCGATGATGATCGCGTTCTTGCCGCCGAGCTCGGCGATCACCTTCTTGATCAGGCGGTTCTGCGGGGCGGCCGAGGCCTCGGCGGCCAGCCGGTTGATCGCCAGCCCCACGGCCCGCGAGCCGGTGAAGGCCACCAGCGCCGTGTCGGGATGCGACACGAGCGTCGGCCCCACCTCCTCGCCGCGGCCCGGCAGGAAGCCGAGGGCCCCGGCCGGCACGCCCGCCTCGCGGAGGATCTCGAACAGCTGCAGCCCCGTGAGCGACGACTGCTCGGCGGGCTTCATCACCACGGCGTTGCCCGTCACGAGGGCCGCGGCCGTCATCCCGCAGAGGATCGCCAGCGGAAAGTTCCAGGGCGCGATCACCACGGCCACGCCCCGGGGCAGGTGGGTCGTGGCGTTCTCCTCACCCGGCAGGTCCACCCGCCGC